>CAZJRC010000041.1:1914-2868 GCA_964548495.1 uncultured Gammaproteobacteria bacterium
CATTCAAGGATATTCCAACTAATTGGAGAATTCAAGCGCGAATTGGCTGCAGTTTTCTATTTTTTGAATATGGGGGAAAAGCAAACGGTAATCGGAAAAACAAATATGCACACTAAATTCAGCTTTGAGTCCTTTGACTGATTCATTAAAAGACTCCACAAAAAGAGGAACTTCGGAGGGTATAGTTGTAGCGGCTGGTTCATCAATCTGAATCCAGTCCGCGCCGCGATCTAAAAGCATTTTGATATTTGGCCGAATTAGATTTCTGGCGATATCAATAATAAATTCTCTTCTGGCTTTTTCTTTAGCTTTTAAATTTTGGAGACTTCCGAATGAGTGCGCTTTTCTACTATAAAATTCATCAAAAGACCAAGCGGCTAGCGTGTAAGCGCCGGTAATAGGTATTTTTATTCTTCTGTTAGTTATCCTGGTTAAGAGTTCATATTCATCAAGATGCCACGGTTCTTTTATATAAGGCTTTGCTACGCACGCAGCTTTTTGGTAGTAGCGGTTATCAAAAGAGCGAACCCATCCGCGAAAGACAAAGCCTGTGGATTTACTGACAGGATATTGATACATTTCGCTGCGCTGCTGTTCACCATCATATACAATATCAATATCGGCTTTTTCTAACATACTTACGCCATAAATAGAAGCCCACCTGCCAGCTTCTTTTTTGTCTTTTGGAGTAAACTTCTTTTGTTGCAAGAGTCTTATCAAAGGATCATACTTCAGAAATAATTTTTTTCCCCATCCGATTGCCCAATTAATATCCTCATTCGTGAGAGGAATATCCCGGTTAATCTTGCGCCACCATTCGATTTTGGCTAAGCTGCCTATTTCGTGTGTAATTAGTTTAGTCATATTCTTAATTTAAGAAGGTATCTCTTATTTTTGCCAGTAACTCTATTTTTTTTCTGGCGATATTTTCAGGCAACAGTTCAAGATCAGAAT
>CAZJRC010000041.1:2976-3548 GCA_964548495.1 uncultured Gammaproteobacteria bacterium
TGTAAGATATAAGTTGTTTGACTTTATTTTCTGGACGGCTTTTTCAACAAATTGTTTAAGAGCATTTACGTCTTCAATCATTGAGCCGCGTCCGTCAATTATGCCCGCGGCGAGAGTATATGGGAAATCTTTGGGAATGGAGGCAAGCGCGGTTTTGTAAAAATCCACGCCGATAATATCGATAAAATTATTTTTTTGTAATCCTTTAATGAGTCGCGCACTGTTTCCGAAATAAAAATGGAAGGCGATAGTGAGTCTGCTTTTGGATCTGCTTAATTGTTTCAGCATTTTATTAAAGAGCAATAGGTCTTGAGATTTTGATCCATTGTAAGTTAAATACGGCTCATTAAATTGGATAAGCTTACACCTTTATTTTCTAGGTAGTTCATGAGACGCGTAATGAGCCGGGTAATTTCTATCAATATTTTTTCAAAGGACATGTCAGTGTTGTTGTGTGTAAGACGCGCGAGAGTGAAAGGAGAGGGTAATGTCACTTTCCATTTTTTATGGGGAGTAATTTGGGGGAAAAATTTGTCCAATTTACTTTCGTCAAACTGTAATTTGCCAGTTAT
>CAZJRC010000041.1:3604-8319 GCA_964548495.1 uncultured Gammaproteobacteria bacterium
CCATCTTGTCAGAGGTCCGATTTCAAATCCTTTGACTGATGCAACTATTGGTCGGAAATTGTCATGCCAATTCAGCTTGCCGTCTTCGATATAATCAAAAGCCAGAGACTCCTGTAATGTCAATAGACCAGCAGAATCTTTTTTGTATTGCGCGAAATATTCAGATTCTTTTTTTCGTCCTCTTAAAATATCGCGGCTAATCTGAATAAGTTCAGATGAACGCGGATATATTCCATGTATATAATTTTTAATTTTGGTCATAATTAAGAGTGTTTGGTTTATATCGCGGTTCTAGAATATCGGAATGGTTTCTATTTTTATTTTCAGATATATTATTTTCTAAATAAAATGCCGCCATTTGTTCAAGAAAAGTAATGGAAAATTCGAAGTTGCGTCTATTGACATAACCAATATTCAGCCCAATCGGTATTTTAATATCGCGCTCTATCATGAATTGAAAAACATCATCGAGAATGTTTTTGCTGATATTGAGCGATCTATATCCTATACCAAGCCAGCCGGATGTTAGTTCAGTATGAGTTTCTTCTGGAATTTTCACACCCAGTCTTGATAATAATTCAATGTCTTTTTCGGAAGTAACGGGTGCAAAGCTCAGGCAAATTGTTTTCGCGTCAATGTTATTTTCTAAGCATAAATTCCAATAATCCTGTAAAAATTGTTTTATAGACGCTGATTCATATAAAATCTGCGTTGTAAAAAATTCTATACCAGCAATGGACTTTTGAAGAACGCGTTGAGCCTCATTGCCGCGTGTTGGAATTGTAATTCCTCCTAATAATATATCCGGAAATTCATGCTTGGCTTTGGTGATAGCTTGGGCAGCTTGCACAACGGAAAGTCCCGGATAGCTGGTTTTACTTGACTCTCCTCCAACAAGAACGAAATTGCGAATAGAGTTGTTATTATACGTTTCTTTGAGCCAATGTTTTTGCTGATTCCAGGGAAGATATACTACCGGTTTATTAATAATAACGTCACTGAATCCAGCGGAATGCAGATATGAACTAATAATCCTTGGTTCAACTTTTTCTCCATCGCGTTTTTCTGCACGCACTTCAGGGATATTAATCGCGTCCGTAGGCAGGTTTTTGTGAATAGAAACAACTAAAGATGTAGATTTCTCGATATCCGACTGCTCATTATTTTTATCAGGAGGAACCAGTTCAAATAAGACACATTGCTTTTTGTGTCTTATTTTATGCGCAAAAGAGGAATTTGACTTCTCAAGATTGCTTTTTTGATTGAAATATTTTTTATTTTCCATAAAAAAACCTCCGCAAGGGAGGTACGATTTTTATTTTTTTCCTTAGAAAATCTAAGGACGTATCCTTCCCTTATATTCCCGCTCAAGCGGGTTGGGTTGGGTTTAGCACCCTTCGAGTTTCCTCAGGGTTGCTGGATGGATCTTCAAGCCAATGCTCTCCCCATCACTCTTGATTATCTTAACTTTATCTAAAATTTTTCATATTGTCAATGAGCGAAAAAGAAGTATACTGGAAAAGAGATATGTTTAACGTGATAATGCGTATTCTACAGGAGAAGAATGTATTGGCACATAAAAATAATAGTGTTTTGATTTGTACTGCCGCTGATGAAAATGGAGGTTTTGATCTGGCGGAGGCGATGCTTGCCAGGATTGTTGATAGGAAATCGGTTCTTTATTTATCAGGCGGTAAGACACCAAAGCGTCTATACACGCAAATAGCAAAAAAAGAACAGATAATTCCCGGGGCAGTCGGGCTGATTGACGAGCGATACGGCGGACGGTTTCATAGTAATAGTAATGAGAAAATGATCCGGGAAACAGGACTGCTTCGTTATTTTGAAATTTTAGATATTCCTTTTTTCCCAATTTTACATCAGGAAAAGAGCAGGGAAGAAACCGCGCTTGCATATGATGAAAAGTATCGCTCACTTCTAAGTACTTTTTCGAAACATGTCGGTATTTTGGGAATAGGCGAGGATGGACACACGGCAGGGATTCCATCCCTGAACTCAAATCTCAAATCTCAAATCTCAAAAATACACAGTGCTAATAATTTTGTTACAGAATATAACTATATGAAAGTGAAGTATGGGGAGAGGGTGACGATGACTTTCGCAGGACTATCAATGCTTGATGTGCTGCTGGTGCTGGTTTTTGGTTCCGCAAAGCGGAACGTGTTAAAGATGGTTTTCAGTGAGGGAAGCGAAGAGGAAGTACCGGGGAGGTTTTATAAACGGCCGGAGATTGCAAAAAAGACTATATTGATTACGGATCAAGTTTGACAAATTTTATTTACTATGTCATATTATTAATTATTATGCAAGATTCGGGACAGGAAATTTTAGAAACAAATAAGCAGCCTTTAAAAGCAGAGACAGTGAAGGATTATCCCGCGGAGGCGAAAGCCGCTAATTTACCGGAAGCATATAATTTCGCGCCTAGTGAGCAGGAATTAAAATCTAAGATTGATAAAGGTAAAGATATTGAAGATACACGAAAGAATCTGGAATTGGCGATGAAGCTGGAGAAAGCGGCGGCGGAGATGATAAAAGAAAATAATATTAATGGTTTATATATAGACCGCCTTCAATATGATAAAGTAATGCGTGAGGCAGAGGAGGACTTCAGGAAGGTGTCGGCGTATGGAAACGATCAAGCGAATAAAGCAACTGATCTGTCGGGGAAGATAAATAATGGGTCTGCTACTGCGCAAGGCGAGATTTCTAATAAGAGAGGGATATTGAGAAGATTTTTTGGCGGGCCGGGAAAGCCGTTCAGGCCAGCTGTAGCAGGAATTGCTTTGAGCTTGATACAAGCTTGCACGCCATGGAACGAAGCGCATGCAGAATTTACTGAGGACTTAGTAAATGTTGGGGTGGGATTAATGCAGGATGCAATAAATACAGGAGTTAGTGATATGCAGGGACGCGCGAATATAGAAATGGAGGGGGAGAATTCGAGGCGACAAGATGAGATATATGCCGCAAGTGAGAGAAGACTGCATGATTTGAATTATCGGCGAGATCTTAGACAACTGGCTTTGGATCATAACTATGAACTTGAGAGGGCCAAGCTTGAAGGACGATCATTTGATGAAAGTGAGTCGAAGAGGAGAAAGGCGGAACTTGATCTTCAATATGGGTACCAGGTTGAGGTAAATAAGCTGGATCAGCAAGCAAGGTCAGATTATAGAAGGGCAGATGTAGAGAGTCGACGCAAGCAGCAGGAGGTAGATACTCAAAATCAAGGATCGCAGGTGGTTGGCAATGCTGTTGGTCGCACTATACAAGCGATTGGTGATGCCGTGAGTAGGGGTGTCAGCGAGAGGTGAGATGCGGTTTTATGGTCTATATCCAAATTTACCCATTGGTATAGGATAATTGTTAAATCCGGGGCGGATTGTTCTGCTATAGCATTCACCATTTCCTGTTTCGGGTATCAGTTCCCAATGTCCGTTGTTTGGGTCGGATACTACTCTTGAGGCAATTTGTGTTTCACATTCTGTCCATGAGGGCGATGCCATTTTAATCATAGGAGCGCAGCCGCTGAGCGCGAGGCTTGCAGCCAGAGCCGCGGCAATTTTTTTATTATGGTGCACGGTATATTTTGGTTCTAATTGTGTTATCACTTCTTTGTTTTGCATATCAGTATTATATCTGTAAATAAATAATATGTCAATAGCTCTAGGATATTTTTTTCTTATGGATTTTTGATTTAGAATTGATTTATAATGAGTAGGCTTTATGAATCAGCCTTTTATATTGGTCATGTTTGGCGCTACAGGGGATCTGGTACAGCATAAATTATTGCCTGCACTTTTTTCCCTTTATCGAAAAGGACGGCTTGGAGATAAATTTTATATTGTGGGATTCGCACGCCGTGTTATGACGGACGATGAATACAGGATTTTCCTGCATGATAAATTGCGATTTGAGAGTACTCAAGAAACGAATGAATGGGTGAAATTTTCTAAACATATTTATTACAGCACGGGGTATTTTGATGAAATTGAGGGTTATAGGCAATTAATTAAGAGGCTTAATGTGTTTGATCGCGAGACAGGAGTTTGTATTTCACGGTTGTTTTATTTGGCTACGCCGCCCGATAAGTATTTATCTATTCTGAATAATCTGCAGGCTTCTAAATTATCTGAAGGCTGTGCTGAAGGAGCATTAAGCTGGACGAGGCTTGCCATAGAGAAGCCGTTTGGTAAAGATATACAAAGTGCTCGAGCGCTTGATAAAGCAATATCTGAAATTTTTGCAGAGAGTCAAATTTACCGCGTTGATCATTATCTGGCAAAAGAAACTATGCAAAATATGATTGCTTTCCGTTTCGCGAATGGAATTTTTGAACCTGTATGGAATAAAAATTATTTGGATCATGTGCAGATAACTTTCGCGGAGAAGTCGGGGATTGGCGGAAGGGGTAGTTTTTTTGACGATATAGGAATTCTGCGGGATGTGGCACAAAATCATTTATTGCAATTATTGGCGAATGTGGTGATGGAGCAACCAAGAAGTTTTTCCAGAGAGGCTGTGCGAGACGCCAGAGCCAGAGCTATCAAGACTATATGCTGTATTGAGCCAAAAGATGTTGATAAACAAGTAGTGCGCGGACAATATGAGGGCTATAGAAATGAGAAAGACGTGCGAAAAGATTCTATAACTGAAACATACGCTGCGATGAAGTTTTTTGTTGACACGGA
>CAZJRC010000041.1:8346-8606 GCA_964548495.1 uncultured Gammaproteobacteria bacterium
GCCATTTTATATCCGCGCCGGAAAAGGGCTAAAGACAGACGTTGTGGAAATAAAATTGGTTTTTATTCAAAGCTGTCATTTATTGTTCAAAGAATATGGTTGTCCGGAGATTGGTAATATACTCACTATCAGGATTCAGCCGGATGAAGGAATAGGGGTACGTATAATTGTAAAAAATTCATCCAAGGATAGGATTTCGCGTACATCCAATGCTGCCTTATCCAGTACAAGCCTTCAGCCTGTTTCGCAAGGCCTCGCCT
>CAZJRC010000042.1:0-4755 GCA_964548495.1 uncultured Gammaproteobacteria bacterium
ATAAAAAGTATTTGGAAAGTGGAGGTAAATTTATAATCCCCTTGCCGAAAGTTGCTATTATATGAAAAAAAATATTTTAGTTCTTGGATCTGATGGTATGGTGGGGAGGGCGGTTTTTTTGCATCTCAATTCCCTATTCCCTCAGCATGTTTGGGGTACGACTAGAGATAAAAAAAACAAAAAACAAAAAATATTTTATTTATTGGCAGCAAATTATCAAAAGGATTTTAATCTGATTATTAAAAAAATAAAAAAAATAGACTATGTAATAAATTGCATTGGTGTTTTAAAAAATAATCATCAAAGAGAGGAATTAATATATGTCAATTCTCTTTTTCCTCATTTACTTGAACAATTGGCCGAAAAAAATAATTTCAAACTTATTCATATCTCAACAGATGCCATATTCCCACTCCTTTCAGGAAAAATAAGCGAATCATCCAGCGCAGGAGCAGATGATTATTATTCAGCAAGTAAATTATTGGGAGAAACAACCTCAGTTAAAGCAATAACCTTCCGTTCTTCATTCATAGGCCTTGATCCAAATAAACACAAGGGGCTTTTAGAGGCTGTAATTAAGAGCAAAAACGTTTTTTATGGATATACAAATCAGGTATGGACAGGATGTACGTCGCTGCAATTCGCACAACTTTGCGAGATGATTATAAAAAATAATTTATTTTCATTGCTGCAAAAAAAATCAAATATTTTTCATTTTAGTCCCTTAGGCCCTGTTTCTAAATATAAACTCATACGAACATTTATAAAAACAGTTGGACTACCGCTTTCAATTAAAAAAAGAAGGCATGAGGAGATAACTAGAATTCTTACAACTAATTTTTTTGACACTTTGCGCGTAGATGAGTATACTAGCAATATAAATAAAGCCTTACAAGAACTTATTCAATTTGAGTCTTCACTTAAATTAAAAAATGAAAAAAAATAAAAAGAAGTTAGTATTTGTTTTGGGTATCCGGCCTGATCTTATTCGAGCAGTTCTGTTAATGCAATTCTTAGAAAAAGCAGAGGACATCGAGGTAATCTTCATCTGGTCCGGACAAAACTATTCATATAATCTTAAGGACATATTTTTTAAAGAATTTAACGTACGAGAGCCTGATGTAACTCTTGATTGCAAAGGCGATACAGACGCGGAAGTCACATCTAAATTAATAGCACAGCTTTATCCAGTTCTTGAAAAGATCAAGCCTGACGCTTTGGCAATCTTAGGAGACACAAATACTTGTATGGCTTGTATTCCCGCGGCACAATTAAATATTCCGATTATTCACATAGAAGGGTGCTGGCATTCATATGACTGGCGTATGCCGGAGGAGAAATACCGAACATTGGCAGATCACCTCGCGGATGTCATATATACTTACGCGGATGAATATAAAGACAGAGGAATAGCAGAGGGATTAAATCCGAGAAATATTGTTGTAGTTGGCAATCCTGCTGTGGACATACTCAATAAATTTTATTTCTCCCAAAAGGAACGGTTGGAAAATATGGCAACCAAAGAATTTTTTCAGTCAAGGGGGGTTGAGGACGGAAAATATTATCTCATGACGTGTCATAGACGAGAAAATGTACATATAAAAAATTCATTTTCGCAAATATTGAAATTAATAGAGTACGCACGCCTTCCAGTTTATTTTGCCGCAAGCTATCGGACACAGAAAGTTATGCGTGAATATAAAATTAAAATACCAAAAAATTTAATTGTTGTTGATCCGATTGGTTATGATGAGATACTTATACTTTTGACCCACGCGAAAGGAATATTTACGGATTCGGGAACTCTCAATGAGGAGGCATGCGTACTGAATATTCCGTGTATAAATATAAGGAAAGCGACAGAACGTCCTCAGGTTTATGACGTCAAATCATGCGTTAAATTTGATCCGGATCAGCCAAATAAATATACACTGGATATAGTTTTTAAAAAACTTGAAAAGATAACCGGTACAAAATGGAAACATGCTTTTGGCGATGGAAAAGCATCGGAGAGGATCGCTAAAGACATTATGGAACGATTGAGAAGCAACAAGATTAGGGGTTTTCTTCCCGAAAATAATCATTTGCCTATAGCCCGCTCATTCATGGAAGATGGAATCAAAATCTAAAAATAACTCTTTAGCTATTATAATTCCCATGTTCAACGAGGAAAAAGTCGTTGCTAGATGTATTGATTCTGTTATGAAAGTAATTGCGCGCATGAAAAATCGTATAGCACTAATCGCAGTAAATGATGGTAGCAGGGATAAAACCGCGTCGATTCTTACGCAAAAGCAAAAAAGTTATGGTAAGAAATTAATTATTCTTACACACAAACAAAATAAGGGGTATGGAGTTGCTACTCAAACAGGAATAACTAGAGACAGGTTTTTCCTGGTGTTTACATATGGACTCGGATCTCACGAATGATCCAAAATATATTTACGATTTCGCGTGCGAGATGTCAGATAGATATGATTGCATCAAGGCATCCCGATATATAAAAGGAGGAAAAGTAGTCAATGTTCCTCTATATAGAAGAATTTTTTCTCTTGTCGGTAATCAGCTCGCCGCTTATATTTTCAGAGTCGGTATAAGAGATTGCACAAATGGTTTTCGAATGATTAGGTTAAAAAAATTAGAAGGCATACGTTTTAAAGAAAAGAATTTTTCTATTATTTTGGAAGAACTTTATTATTTAAAAAAAATGGGGGCAAAATTTAAAGAGATTCCCAATATATTGACAGCGAGAAAAGATTCACAATCCCATTTCACTTATAAACCTAAAATTTTCTATGATTATTTTAAGTATGTAATAAAATCAGTTTTGATTAATTAGATTCACTCATCCAATTTTTCAATTCTGTTTTAATTTCCGGCAATTTATTCAATACATTTAAAGTCTCGAAAAGATTTAATCTTTTTGTATTTTCAGATGTGTAGGATTTAATCCTACTAATTTCAGTTTTTTTGCCTTTATAGAAATATTTATTATAATCTAAGCCCTGACTTTCCGGTGGAATTATGTAATACTTGTCTTTATCAATAGTTCGCGAAAATTCTTCTTGCGTTATAAGTGTTTCATGCATTTTTTCTCCCGCGCGGATACCTACTTCAAGATAGCCTTTTTTGAAGTTAAATATTTTACAAAGTGCTTGCGCTAAAATTTGAATAGTGCACGCGGGAGATTTCTTGACATATATATAGCCATTTTCTCCGAAACATAACGCATATAACACTAAATCAACCGCATCCGGTAATGGCAAGAGAAATCTAGTCATTTCAATATTCGTAATAGAAAGTTTTTTATTTTGCTTCATTAGACTGACAAAATACGGTATGACTGATCCTCTTGTATAGAGCACGTTGCCATATCGAACACCACAAAAAATTGTTTCTTTCCTTCTTTCTTCAACAAAATTTTTTGCTTCGGCGACCATGATCTTCTCCATCATTGCTTTTGATAAACCAATTACATTAATTGGATATACTGCTTTGTCAGTGCTTAAAACTACCACTCTTTTTACTCTATGATTTCTTGCCGCGTTAAGCACATTCTGCGTCCCTAAAATATTTGTCTTGACAGCTTCCATCGGAAAAAATTCACATGTAGGGACTTGTTTCAAAGCTGAGGCATGGAATACAAAATCCACATTTTCCGTAGCTCTGTTTACGCTTTCTTCATCCCTAACATCGCCTATCACAAATTTCAAAAGCGGATTATCGAATTTATTACGCATGTCAAATTGTTTTTTTTCGTCTCTGCTGAAAATAATTATTTTCTTTGGATTAAATTCTAAAAGTTTACTTGTCACAGTATTACCAAATGAACCAGTACCGCCTGTAATTAGGATAATCCTGTTTTTTATTTTTTTTGAAATTACTGATTTCATATTTACTTATATATCACATCGTTATTTTTTTTCCATAATTTTAAATATATTTTCAGCAGTTTCTCCCATGTTTGTTTTGATGCCCAGTCGTAGGCTTCGCGAGTTAACTTATTTTCTTCATCAGGGTGATTGAGATAATATATTATTTTATCCGCAATAGCTAGAGCTTCTTTCTCTATAATGATGAATTTGGCAAAAGGAGTCATTTTTAAATAATCCTCCTTCAAGGGATTATTGTAAACCGCGAATACTAATTTTTTGGCTGACATGGCTTCAAGAATTGAGAGATAACCGGAGGCAAAGATAATATGGAAATGTTCTAAATATTGTTCAATGTTTGCTTGAAAGCCAATTACTTTTGCTTTTTGGGAAATTATTTTTTTAAATTCTCCATCCCCTACTACTAAAAAATCAAAATCCGGATATTTTTTTTTAAGAATTTCAAATGCTTTAATATAAGTTAATATTCCTGTCTGATCATCTAGGCGGCCGATGAAGACGGCGGAGTATTTATTTGATGCGTTTGAAATTCCTTCCACCTCGGGGGAGTCATGGCCTACGCTTCGCTTCAGCCTGCCACCCCCGAGGTGATCTTTTGTTTTGGAATCAACTGCGCCATAGGAAACATAATCCGGTTTGGTACCGTACCATTTCGCAATAAAATCTCCAATGCAAATATTGCCCCAGGATAATTTCTCTGATATTTTGCGTATCAGAACCGCTTTTTTCTTGATCGGATATCCTTCATAGCCGTGGAAAGTTGCGTAGACTGGTTTGAAAGGATATAAAAATCTGAACGGCAAATACCAGAAGAACACGTCATGACAATGAATGATGTCCGTTTTTTCTATCAGTTTTTTTA
>CAZJRC010000042.1:4783-7418 GCA_964548495.1 uncultured Gammaproteobacteria bacterium
CAAATTCTGAATTTTTTAAACCAATTATCATCGCCATTAAATATGGTATAAACTTTTATGCCTTTTATTGTAAATTCATCACATTTTTTGCTGGAGCGAAATTTGTGATGTTTTTTGGGCGATTCTGTGATTATTGTTACCTTGTAGCCTTTTTTGACTAGTCTTGAGCTTATTTCCAGAACGTGTTTTTCTACTCCTCCAATTTGAGGATAAAATCTGCGAGTAAGAAAAAGAATTGTCATAATCTGCTTAGTGATTACTAGCGTATTATACTTGATCTATCAGTTTGGTATAATGGGGTAATTAGTATCTATTCAATATTTACCAGCGTAGCCTTGACTCGCATTCGCGAGAGATTCCTCGGCTTCGCTCGGAATGACATTTATAATGGGAAAAGGTGAATTAATTCGGTAATTATGAATGATAATATGAAAAATAAGACAGATGAATATTGGAAGAAAAAATTAACTGCTGAACAGTATCATGTGGCGCGGGAGAAAGGTACGGAGGCGGCTTTCACCGGTAAATACGTGGATAATCACGAGATAGGGATGTATGAGTGCATTGCTTGCGGGCATGCGCTTTTTTCTAGTAAGGCTAAATTTGACAGCGGGACAGGGTGGCCGAGTTTTGACAGTCCCGTGAACCGCGAGAATATAGAACTATTAAATGACGATAGTTATTCCATGAATAGGACTGAGGTAATATGTAAAAATTGCGAGGCGCATCTGGGGCATGTATTTAATGATGGTCCGAAAGAAACAACCGGACAGAGATATTGTATAAATTCATGCGCGTTGAATTTTAAGGGGAATAAATCATGACTGAAAATTTGGAAACTGCGACTTTCGGCGGAGGGTGCTTTTGGTGTACAGAGGCCATATTCAAACGTCTCAAGGGTGTAATATCGGTTAAATCAGGGTATTCCGGCGGAAAAGCCGAAAATCCGAATTATGCTACTGTGAGTATGGGAAACAGCGGACACGCGGAGGCAGTACAGATAACATTTGACCCAAAAATAATTACTTACGAGCGGCTGCTTGATGTTTTTTGGGCGACTCATAATCCGACCACAATGAATCGCCAGGGCAATGATACAGGCACGCAATACCGCTCGGTAATTTTTTATCATACGGATAATCAGAAAGAGCAAGCATTGACTTCGAAAAAGCGATTGGAAATAGATAAAGTTTATAATGACCCGATTATTACGCAGATAGCGCCTTTCAGCACATTTTATCCTGCTGAGGATTATCATCAAAATTATTACGATAATAATAAAAGTTATCCTTATTGTTCCGTCATAATAAGTCCGAAAATAGATAAGCTTTTGAAGGAATTTGGAAAGGATGTGAAAGAAGAATACCTGTAGTTACTACTTTTTAATTTGTGGACCCGAGAGGATTTGAACCTCTGACATCTGCAATGTGAATGCAGCGCTCTACCGCTGAGCTACGAGTCCTTATGGCCATAATCTTAGCAAAAACTTTTACGGTTGACAAATATTGAGCGCAATTGAGATAATTGAATTTAATTATGGAATTGCTGAAAAAAATTTACGCGATTGTATTAGATGTAATGCAGACATTTCTCATGGCTGCTTCGTTTTTTTTGGTAATATATATTTTCATCGCAAGACCATTTCAAGTGAGCGGAAGTTCTATGTACCCAACTTTTAAAGATAAAGAATATGTATTGACGAATCTTATTGGCTTACGCTTTAATGCCCTTCATAAGGGAGATATTATTGTTTTTAAGGCGCCAACTGATAAGGAAAAGGATTTTATTAAGCGAGTAATCGGTGAACCAGGAGATACAATTACTCTAAAAGATGGATTTGTTTATGTTAATGATATAAAAATTGATGAAAGTGTGTACTTAGCCAGCGATGTTCGAACTTATGGAGGTTCATTTTTAAAATTAGACCAGACGGTCGCAGTTCCTGATAACAGTTATTTTGTAATGGGCGACAACAGATCTTATAGCTCGGACTCAAGAGAGTGGGGATTTCTTCCCAAAGATGATGTTATAGGTATATCAATATTTGTATATTGGCCATTGAATACAGTAAGAGCTATAAATAACCCTTATCCCGCGATTAATTGACAAGTGTTTTGTGGAGGGTGCGAAGTTTGTCTGTTGTGACATGCGGATCGCCTTTCATAATAATAACTATTTTTACTTGTCTGCCTGATTGCAATATACTTACATCATCCGCTTCATATTTTTCTTGAATTTCTTTGGCCATTTGATCTTGTTCCGGGATCCATAGATGGGCTTTTTCCGAAATAGGTTCTTTTTTCTGTATATCTCCTTTAATCTTGCGGGCTAATCCTTCTGTTTGACGAACAGTGTAATTGTCTTTCAGGATTTTTTTGAAGACTTCTATCATCAATTTGTGATCTCCCAATGAAAGCAATGGCCTCACATGTCCTTCGGTAATTACACCTGCCACAAGCGCGTCTTTTATCGCGTCCGGCAGGGAGAGAAGCCGTATGGTGTTTGAAACTGTAGGAACGCTTTTCCCAACTCTTTTACTAACTTCTGTTGTTCCCAGCCCAAATTCGTCTATAAGTCTTCTATAAGCAAGCGCGCGTTCAATTGGGTTGAGGTCCTCGCGTTGGACGTTTTCGAC
>CAZJRC010000042.1:7443-8160 GCA_964548495.1 uncultured Gammaproteobacteria bacterium
ATAGACATCTCAAGCATACCCTGAGGAGTTGTTTCTTTGACAACTACAGGTACCTTTTTTAAACCCAAAATTTTTGCCGCCCGCCAGCGCCGTTCACCGGCTATGATCTGATATCCGGCCGGTGTTTTCGCAACTACAAGAGGCTCAAGTATTCCATGCTCGCGAATAGATTCAACCAGGTCAGTGAGGGAGTCAGTTGTAATTACGCCGCGCGGCTGGAGCGGGTTAGACTGCAGTTCCATTACTTCCAATACATAAATTTGATCTTTTGAGGGATTGTTATTCATTTATTACTTCAATAAATTTTTTATTTAAATGTTGTTTGTAATTAACCTTTCCTTTTATTGTCGCAAAAAGCGTAAAATCATTACCCATTGCTACTCCTTTGCCAGCATGAAACTTGCTTCCTCTTTGCCGAACTAGTATATTGCCTGCATCTGCTTTCTCTCCGGCATACATTTTCACTCCCAGATATTTGGGACGGGAGTCTCTATTGCCTTTTACTGATCCTTGCGCTTTTGTATGTGCCATAATTAAAAAATCAAAAATTAAAACTATTTTTTGTGAAAAGCTATTTTATATTAAAGTATGTTTTCACAAATGTCAAGCCAACTGAAAAATTAGAATGAACTCACGCTCTTGATGTTACAGCCTCAAACAAATTGAGAGATTCTTCGCACTTTGTGCTCAGAATGACAATTTTCTAGCAGAAGTGTG
>CAZJRC010000043.1:0-4548 GCA_964548495.1 uncultured Gammaproteobacteria bacterium
TACGAGAAATATATGCCTCAATATCACTCTTTCGATAACGTCTATCTCCCACACCTCTACGAGTGCCAACACGGACTGCTTTTAGAATCCCTTGCCTGTCCCAACGGCGCAGAGTATCATGGTTGACCCCGAGCATCTAAGTCGCTTCCAAAAGTCTATCCCCCAAATCTTTTATATTGGTGCTCATGGCTATTTAGTCTCATCAGTGAATAACTTCAGGTATTTTTTGTACTCAAAATCACGACCGTATTTCGTACGACGATTACGTTGTTCTAAGATTCCTTCTTTCACAAGAGTTTTTACGAGCGCGTTAGCCGAAGGTCGAGAAAGTCCTGTCCACTCTTCAATTTTCCGTACGTTGATAATAGGCAACTCATATAGCTTACGCAACACCATCATCCCGCTCTTAGCTCGTTGCCCGCCAATCGCATGAATTTTTGCCATATCCTCTTCTCTAAGGGAATTAATTTTCTTAGCAGTCAGAATAGCTCCTTCCGCAACCTTTGCAACACCCTCAAGAAAGAATTTGACCCATGACTCTACGTCGCCTTTGTTGTGATAGGACTCAAGTAAGTCAAAATAAGATTCTCGATGTTTTTTGAAAAATTCCGAGATATATAATACCGGCCTTTCTAAAATTCCTTGATGGCAAAGATAAAAAGTAATCATCAAGCGTCCAACGCGACCATTGCCATCAAGGAATGGATGCAAAGTTTCAAATTGAGCATGCATCAGAGCTGTCTTGATTAAAGGCGTCATTTCAGTTTCAGTATGCAAGAACTTTTCCCACTCAGACAAAGATCGTTTCATTTCATCAACAGGGGGCGGCACGAAACGTGCTGTTGATGGAGAAGCACCACCAATCCAATTTTGCGAAGTACGAAATTCACCTGGCGTCTTCCCAAGAGCATCACCAGTCCCCTCCAGTAAAGTCTTATGCACTTCGCGTACTAAGCGATTGGACAGTGGGAGAGATTCTAATCGCTTTAGGCCTTTGTTCATTGCTTTAATATAGCGCAGAATACGATCTACATCAGGAGGCAGATCATTTGTCATTTCCACTTCCGCACGAATTGCATCGCTCATAGTAGCTATTGTTCCTTCTATCTCACTGGAAAGAGCGGCTTCTTTGCGTGCATACATAAAGATAAAAAGATCTATATCGGGCAAAAGTTGGGTTATGCCATCAAGTTTCCCAACAAGCAATAATGCCCGAGAATGCAGACACTCTGCTTGCTTAGAAAAAATAAAGGAATCTTCTTCTGGCGGGAATTTTGCCGGAATAAACGCTTTGAATCCGCCTGCTTGTTGTTTAAACTCACCTATTTTCATATATTAACAAGTCTATCATAGATGTTAAGATTATGTCAATTATCTTAACATCTCTCTATTGATTGTTAAGAATGCCCTCGCTTTTGAAGCTGAGGCGGCTTGAATTGTAATTCTATTAATTTTTATTTCGCGGATCGTAGGATGCGATTTGTAATTCTTTTGCCCGCTGATTAAGCCGTACATCCTTTGAGAGGATAGTATAATCATGTTGCTGAGCAGTAGCAAGAAGCAGGCTGTCAGTAAAGCTGATATAGTGACCGCGCTCAAATCGTTTATAAAACTCAAGCGCTTTTTTAATAACCTGTGATGAGGGAGAAATTAGCGTATATTCCGATATTATCCGTTCCAGATACGCGCTTGCTATGACTTGCAAATCGTTTCTCTCTGCTTCATCCATAACTTTTTTATAGCGGGATGGAATTACTTGGGTTATCAGAAGCTCAAATTCATTGAGGACGAAATCCGGGACAACCCGTTTTCGCAGCGGGATTTTCTGAAAAAAGGCTATATATTGCCGGGTAAGAGAGTCTTGTTCGTATTTTATAAGAATTTCAGAAGCAAGAATATTAGTATCGACAATAAACATAAAGATTATTAATAATCCATATCTCTCAAGGCGCTTAATTCTTTGTCTAAATCCTCGCTTTTTAATTTGTAAGCTTTGGGCAATTTCACTTTTTGCGCTAACTTGGCTACAAATTTGTTGTGGGATTGTAATTGTTTTTTCTCTTGCTCTTTCATGGTTTCGATATATTCCTTAATCAACTCATCTATCACATGAGATTTCGGTTTGTCCATGCGGCCGGCTATAGCGTTTAAATTTTGATAGGTATCATTTGATATGCTGATTGTTTTATACATATATTATAATATATAATATAATATAAACATGTCTTTGTCAAGGGTATTATGTAGATTCAAAAATTGACATAGCGTGAGTTATTATAGAGGCTGGATGTTGGCGGGGCTGTCAACGCGAGAGATTCTTCCCTTCGCTCAGAATGACAATTTTATTGGCAAATCTTGAGGCATTACAAAAGAAAGACTAAGATGGTTATAAAAATGGTTGAGGCTGGCGGCCATTTGGGGTATGGAGATGGCGTAGGGTAAGCTCTACAGAATCGGCCTACGCTGAGCTTGCCGAAGTGCTCCCAATCCCTAGAATTAATATAACCATAGATTTTAATTCAATTATTCTGGCATTTCAGGATTTGCGCTATATCGGAGAGATGAGGCAAAGGTGGCTGGAGATTAAAAGGCTGCAAATTCGCCCAAATACTGTGTTCGCTTAATTTCAGGCATTGTCTATGTTTGATAGCATTATTTAACTTTAAAGTATTTGATGAAGCTAATGATAATATCTGTAACTTTATCAATAGTTTTAAGATTAACCGTAAGTTCCGTGCTGTGATAATAATTTCCGGGGATCGGTACGCCCAGGTAAAATGTTTTTAATTTATATTTATTGCCATAAATCCATGTCTCATCCTCAGTTTGCTCAAAAAGCCCGTCAATAAAGTGGACATTTTCCCCGAATTTTTCTTTCATTTCTTCCCAATATTTTTCCAGCCCATAAGCATTGGTGATAGAAGCAGATTTGCCCTTGGCGTCTCTTTCTAAAATTGTATCAACAACAAATACTATTGTTTCCTTGTCCAAAGATTTCGCTACTGCATCAGCGCCATCGTAATCAAGCTCTTCATAGTTAGTAAAATGCACAATCGCGCCGGTTTTGCGTGAAGCCTGATATGATGCGAATACACCCGCAAAGTTATCGACCAGTCCCAAAAGATTTTTGTCATCCATTTTGATGGACATGACAGGTCGGGCCAAATCTATGTGCGCGGAAATAATAATTTTCATGTAAATACGCTTGCGTAGTATAAATAATGTAATAATTAATTACATTTACCTACAGATCAATTGTACCTTATATAAAAATATTAGTAAAACTGATTGATTCATTTACTGCGAAGATTGGTATAATCAATACTTTAATTATGTAATCTTTTTATTTAGTAGTTTTTATAATTATCTCTCCTTCATTATGAGGTATTTCGAATTGATTAATGAAGTTCTCAAGCATTTCGGTGGTTACTATTTGGGCTTCTGATTTTTTTTGACTGTTTCTTTTTCTAAGGCGTTTTTTTAGCTCTTCAACTGAACTCTCAAAGTATATTAATTTCCAATCTGCATCTAAACTGATCGCGATTGCTTTATAACGGTCTCTTTTTTCTTTTTTCCAAAATCCGAAATCTAGAGCAACATTACAGCCTGATGTTAAAAGTACTTTAGCTTTTTTTAATAATTCCTGTTCGGTATTAGCTTCGTTTATCTCGTAATTTTTGGGGTCAAAATTTTTTCCGAAACATCTTATAAGCTCCTCATCCAGAGTTAAGCGTACAGTACCTTTATTTTCAAGTGATTTTGCGTATGTAGTTTTGCCTGAACCTGGCATACCGCAAAGAATATATAAGGTGTTTTTCATTGAATACTAGTTATTATACGTTTTATTCCTATATTATTCCACTTGCCAATAAATCTATTTTATTAATGTTCAATAAAAATTGTATCCGTTTCCCAATTTTTCAAATAAGGAGCCCTTTTTGTACAAATGAAATTGTATCCTTTTGGAAAAATATCATATTTTATTTTTAGCTGATGTATTGTGAGCGCAAAGCAAATCTGGTCAAAATAAAAAGTCAAATTACTCCTAAATAAATTATATGTTTTAAAGAAATTAATTATATATTGATCGTAAAATTTATCCTTAATTGAATTCTTAAGATAAAATACACCGCTATTTACAAGAGGGAATAAATTTCTGGCATTGTTATAGTAATAATCGTACGAAGGTCTTTTAGAAAAAATTCCTTTAGGAAAATCAACATTTAGTGATTTATATAATTTAAAATAAATTTCTTCTGAAACATCTTGAAGCGCATCATATGCAACAAGCATTTGACTATCAGTATTAAAATGCAATGGTTTATGTACTATAGTATCGCAATCGAGGAAAAGTATATCTTTGCGGCCACAATATTCTGAACCAACAAGCATTTTATTTGAAATGGGAAATGTCGGTTCGATTTTCTTGTAAGAGTAAATATGGTTTATATTAAGCTTGTCAATTTCTTTTTTTGTGTTAATGCCTAATTTTTCTGTATGGATCAGTATTATTTCTACTTTTTTAGTCCAATTACTTCGAATTGAGGC
>CAZJRC010000043.1:4588-8014 GCA_964548495.1 uncultured Gammaproteobacteria bacterium
ACTACAAGGTTATCTATAGAAAACATATTGCACATTTTATCATAATTTTTGTATTGAGTGTAAAAATAGTTCCGCTATTTTTTGTGGAGCAAACTGTTTAAAAGAAGAATAACACTTGACAGATGCATAATTCCAAAATTTTTCATTATCCATTAAACAATCAAGTAATTTTATTGCCTGGCTCAAATCTGAATATAGAAGTTCCCTTGGTGTAAATTCGGGAAATGAAGCTAAGTTAGGACCTATACCCGGGATTCCAAATGCAAAAGCATCAAGCATACCCATTGACCAGTTTGCGTTTTTTCTATAAGGGCCTAAGACCACGGATGCGCTAGATACAATCTCATCGCGATATATTTGTCTATTGTCACCGTTACTATATATTATAACGTTAGAACACTCTTTAATAATATTTCTGTATTCTTCTGTTTTGGGATCTAGTCTTTTTCTGGACTCGTTTT
Organism: uncultured Gammaproteobacteria bacterium; assembly: GCA_964548495.1. GTDB lineage: Bacteria > Patescibacteriota > Microgenomatia > Levybacterales > UBA12049 > JAHIGH01. The sequence continues at coordinate 5,050 of CAZJRC010000043.1, forward strand.
TATTTGCAAAAAAATCAGTTATTACAAATTTAACTGTAGAATTTTTGTAGTGATTTATAATAGTAAGTAAAAAATCTGTTCCATATTGTTGATAAAGCCTTGAACTGTACAAAATGCGTTTAATATTTGGATTAAATTGTTTTATTTGGACTTTTTCAAAAAAGGGATCTATCGGAGGTGGTATTATTGCAATTTTTTCGACCGGAATAGTAATATTATAATAATTAGTCAATTTTATAATAAAATTTTTTGAATATTCACTAGTTACGAAAAATAAATCACTTGTTTTTATGGAGCTTATTATTTTTAATAAAATAGTCTCAGCCAACCCAGAATGATTTAATGATGGATCCCAAATAATTTTATCGTCAACAATTTCCATAGCGGGTAAATAATGGTAATACGCTACAAGCTTAACTTTTTGATTTAATCCCATTGATACTAAAAGAGCGCGAAGATTGGTACATTGTTCTACTTGGTGACAGAAGATTATATCCGGCTTAACTTTTTCGATTAATTCTTTATACTTATCCCAATCAAATCGAAATCGAACGTCATATTTATTTTTCCCAGGCTCGAATATATTGAAGCCAACTCCTTTGACATCAAATTCAAATGGCGAAGCTATTGTTATTTCCTTAACAAATTTTTGAAGTTCCTCGAAAAATATTTTATGGAAAATAACTCCAGAATCACTGCCAGGGTTATCTCTATTGCTTACATTAAGGATAGATAATATTTTCATCTTTTTTTCTTACTATAGCTAATCCGGGATACACAGGTAATCTGAATACTTCAAACTTTTTTGGATCCAATGAGCAAAGAGCTTCATATCCACCTGTTTCAGGATCTGCTTCTTTTAACGCAGGATCAACATCATGAGCTAAAATTATTCCATTTGAAGACATCTTGTTATAGTATGCATTAAAATCATGCGTAATTCCTTCACGACTATGATCCCCATCGATATAAAGCAGATCAATTTTTTCCGGGCAATCTTTATACTTTAGGAAATCTGCTGATGTCATTTTATAATGCTGAATATATTGTCCCAGTCCAAATTTTTCCCAGTGTTCTCGAGTTTTTTTCTCGTCATCCCAGAATCCTATTCCATACCAGTGGTTAGGATCATTCCTTTCGCTTGAATATGAGGGGTCAATAAAGAACACCTTACCTTTAGTGCCTTTTTCTTCTAGCTCTGTATCCCAACATGATATATTTTTAATCTTTACTCCGCAATTATCTTTTAAGCCTTGTGCAAACATTATTACGGAAAAACCAGCCTTAGATCCTATTACGCAGACATTTTTAGGTCTAAGCACCCTGGTAAATCCATAATATAAATGACCAAATCCCAAGTTGTTGTCCTCAGGTGAAATTGCCTGAAAACTTGGAAGTGTTTCATTTAAAAATTTGTCATTTAGACTTGGTTCTAGATATTCTTTCATTATTAAAAATATTTTTAAAATATTGTTTTTCTAACTCTTCAACTGTAATTGGCGGAGTAATTGTATCGTTTGGAAAACCATCAAGTATTCTTATTACTGATCCACGTTTTGGACTATAAAAAAATGGAGTTGAATATCTATGCGTGTTTTCATCAGGGTCATCTCTTGGGTCTGTTACGGTATGGATATTGGCTTTTATTTTACCGCCCGTAATTCGTTCAAGCACCAGCCCTGCCTGTATAAAACAGTCTGATTTATTTTCCGTCACTTTTTCCCATTGTTTTGTTTTTCTATTTAAAGATAAAATACCGCTTTTAAGCGGGTAAGGAGGTGGTATTAAAGTAATAAGTGTATTATCACAATGTATACTTTGTCTCTTTGCGTTAATGTTATGTTCTAAAGTGACCGGAAAATAATGAATTAAATGTATACCTTCAATCGAATGTTCATCAACTAAATTGGTCAATTGCCGGGTATCCGTTTTTAAAAGATCAGCGAGTAGGCTTAACGATTTAAATGCTATTTTAGCAAGTTGAACTTGATAAGCTCTTATAATATTCCATTCATTTTCAAGTTCGATAGGCCAGCCATGCCTATCGCTATTTATATCCCATGTCTCTAGTAAGTTTGGTAATCCTGTGTCTATAGCCTTTGCGACACCATATGGACTAAAGCCGGCTCCTAAGGGGTCGGTATTTTTATCTATAAAATATTTCATTTTTACATCTATGGGTACAGAGAAGAGTTTCTTTAAAGAGATATGTACTTTATCTGTTAGTTTATTATCTAAGCAATCTTTAAGTACGAAGCTGCCTGTTTCGCCAATTAACTGCAAAATTTCTCCCTTTGATTTAATTTTGTCTATATCATTTCCATCATATCTTAATATTTCCATATATTTTTATAAAAACCCAACCATGGGTTATTGTTGAGTAGTATAGTTAAGATTTGCCCAATTTGTCAATGAAATCAATACACTTCCTTTTTAATAGATTTAATATTGTTATTGAGATATAATGTGAAATTAATAAATGAATATTGATATTAAGCAAGTTATTATGGCAGCAGAAAAAGGTGGCACTACAGTAAGTAAATATTTTGGTGAAATTTTAGAAATAGAAGAAAAATCTAATGCTAGCGACTTTCGTACAAAAGCAGATATCGAATCAGAAACTGTAATTCTTGATATATTAAAAAAAGTATTTACCGATTTTAATATACTATTTCATAAATAAAAATTCAGAGTATACTTTTGTTATTGATCCATTAGATGGTTCAAATAATTTTGTATTGGGAATTCCAAACTTTTCAGTTAGTATAGGACTTATGAAAAATAACGAAACTATTTTAGGAGTAGTCCACTTGCCTATATTAAAACAGACATATTACGCCCAAAAAGGTCAGGGTACTTATTTGCAAGATAAAAAATTATCAGTAAATACCGAGTTAGATATAAATCGTTCAACAATTTCAATCATATCCCCATCGTACGATCTCACCATCGTCTTTTTAACAAT
>CAZJRC010000044.1:0-7969 GCA_964548495.1 uncultured Gammaproteobacteria bacterium
TATAAAGACGGATTTCATGGATTAATACTCGCGTTAATGATGGCAGCGTATCATTTAGCGATATTTGCCTATTTGTGGGAGAAGAAGGATTTTGTAGAAGATAATAGTGAAAATATAATTTACGGCTTAGAAGAAGAGTTAAGAAAAACCAAAAAAGATTTTAATTACTGGTTTAATACAAAAGGAATTGAGCGGGAAAGTAATTTTTTAAAAAAAACAGGACTAAGATTAAAAAGAAAAATAAATTTATGAAAAAAGTTTTTATTGTTACCTTCTCAAATCTCTAAAAAAAATTGATAGAAATAACTTTCAGGTAGCTATTATTATTGTGGATAATGGATCAAAAATAAAATTTCATCTTGATACTCAAACAAATGAGGATCATATAATAATAATTAGATCCGAAGAAAATAAAGGATTTTCCGGCGGATTCAATATTGGTATTCGTGAAGCGCTTGCTAAAGGCGCTGATTATATTTTAATTATTAACAATGATACGCAGGTGTTTCCGGATATGATGGAAAAGCTTTTGCGTGTATTTGATAGCGATCCTGCTATCGCGGTTGCAATCCCCAAAATTTATTTCGCCAAAGGGCACGAGTTTCACAAAGCTAGATATAAATCTGAGGAATTGGGAAAAGTTTTATGGTACGCGGGAGGATATATCGACTGGGATAATGTAATAAGTACTCATCGCGGAGTTGATGAAGTAGATCATGGCCAATACGATAAAATAGAATCAACAGAATTTGCTACCGGTTGCTGTATGCTTCTAAAAAAGGAAGCACTAGAGAGAGTTGGACTCTTTGATGAGAGATACTTTCTATATTACGAAGACGCGGATTTATCCGTGCGCTTAAACAAAGCCGGATTGCTTATCTATTACGTCCCCGCGGCAATGATATATCACTTTAACTCCGTTTCATCAGGAGGACCGGGCAATAAGCTGCATGATTATTTTTTGACGAGAAATCAAATGCTGTTTGGATTTGCCCATGCGTCTATGAGATCCAAAATCGCCTTGATAAAACAAAGCATACGTTTACTTTTTACCGGCAGATATTACCAAAGAAGGGCAATTATAGATTTTTATTTACATAGATTAGGCAAAGGCACATTTTTTACCAAAAAATAGTATATGTCCAACATTTCAGCGATTATTCTAACCAAAAATTCGGAGAATTTATTAGCAGACTGTATTGATTCGGTTCTCTTCTGTAACGAAATAATCATAATTGATAATAACTCAACCGACCGTACAGTTGATTTAGGCAGACGATTAGGTGCCCGTGTAGAGACGCCCGTCAGTAGTAATCGTCAAAAGAAGCAGCTTTTGGACTTTTCATATTTTCGCAATCTCGGTCTGAAAAAAGCAAAAAACAAATGGATTTTTTATATTGATGCTGACGAAAGAGTTTCACCAGACCTGAAAAAATCTATACTTGAAATTATTAATAAACACGATATAAAATTTAAAGCATATAAAGTACTGCGCAAAAATTTCTATTTCGGAGAACATCCTTGGCCGTATATTGAATCACTCGAAAGATTATTTATAAAATCAGCGCTATCTGAGTGGCAGGGTGCCATACATGAGACCCCTATCATCAAAGGAGAAATCGGTATATTAAACGGCTTCTTACTCCATTACACGCATAGAGATCTGACTTCAATGGTCAATAAAACTATTTCCTGGTCGCGAATCGAAGCAGAATTGCGCTACAACGCGCATCACCCGCCTATGACCTGGTGGCGTTTTCCACGTGTCATGTTTACCGCCTTTGTTAATTCATATATCAAACAAAGAGGATACAAAGCCAGCACAGTCGGCCTAATCGAAAGCATCTATCAGGCCTTCAGTATATTTATTACATACGCCCGTCTCTGGGAAATGCAGCAAAAGAAAAAAAATATATGAATTTTTTCCTTTTCAAATATTGGCCAATTACAGTAATTATTCTTACTTGTTTTATTTTTTCAAGTCCCTATTTCTTCCAAAACAAAGTACCTTATCCCGCGGCATTTCAAAATAGTTTTTTTTCACCCTGGAGTGACTACAAAGAATATGCGATACCTGTTAAAAATAACGCGCTCTCAGATGTTGTAACGCAAATTTATCCATGGAAGCATTTCACAATAGAGGAACTGAAAAATGGCTCTATTCCCTGGTGGAATCCATTCAGCTTTTCCGGCAATCCGCATGTTGCTGATGTGCAGACAGCCGTTTTTTCTCCATTTAATATTATTTTTTTTATATTTCCATTTATAGATGCCTGGAGTATTTCAATTCTCCTTCAGCCATTGCTCGCGGGAATTTTTATGATGCTTTTTTTAAATAAGTTAGGGATATCAAAAGAAGGAAGTCTAATCGGTAGCACTGCCTTTATGTTTTGTGGTTTTCTTGTTGTTTGGATGCCTTATGGCACTCTTTCTATGAGTATTGCATTTCTGCCCTTAGGGCTCTTTGCGATAGAGAGTTATTTCAAGCGGGCAAGTTTAATACCTCTTATAGTTTTGCCTGTCAGTTTGAGCATTTCTTTTTTTTCCGGACATTTTCAAACAAGCTTGTATCTTGCTGTTATGTCTTTTGCTTACCTTTTGTTTAAATTCAGAATAACCAAAAATGCAAAATCGTACTTTTTAATTTTAATTGCTTTTATGTTTGGAATACTGCTTTCTCTCATTCAAATTATTCCAACGATTGAGGTCTACAAAAATTCACTCAGAAGCGATTTATATTCGACTACAGGCGCGATACCGTTTAATTATTTAATAACAGCAATTGCTCCCAATTTTTACGGCAATCCTGTGACGCGCAATGACTGGATTGGGAATTATGCCGAATGGGCAAGTTTTATAGGCATAATTCCTTTAGCGTTGGCCTTCATTTCGCTATTTATAAAAAAAAACAAAGCAAATATCCTTTTTTTTGCTTTTACCGGCATTGCGGCTTTAGCTTTAGCTATCAACACACCCTTGCAGCAGCTTTTAGTAGAACTTAAATTACCTGTTTTATCAACCAGTATCCCCTCAAGAATTATAGTGCTTTTTAGTTTTGCATTTGCCGTGCTTGCTGGATTCGGTCTGGATGCATTAAAAGAGTATCTGGAGAAAAAGAGGCTTAAAAAAGCAATATTAGCCTGTGCTTTACTCATGTGTCTCATTTTAATTATTTGGCTAATTCTCTTTTTCAAAATCTTGCCGCCAGACAAAACCATTATTGCCATTAGAAATTTATTAATCCCGACATTTTTTTCTATGTTTGCGTTAGGATTAATAATGGCTAGATTAAAAATGAATTTACCTGTATATATAGTTATATATAGCTTAGTCCTGATGACAATTATTGATAGTTTTCTCTTCGCTCAGAAATGGATACCATTTGATTCTAAAAAACTAGTTTTTCCCAATCTTCCTGTTATCACCGCCATGCAGAAAGAAGTGGGCTCCGGCCGCGTCTTCGGTAAATTCGGCGCGTATATTGACACTTACTATCACCTCCCTTCAATAGAGGGCTATGACCCTCTTTATATTCAAAGATATGGCGAATTTCTCACAAGCGCTAAGTCGGGTACGCGTACTAGCGGGATTAAATCACTTGCGCTGCTTGATAAAAATGCTAAATATGCCGATCGGGTTATAGATTTGCTTGGGGTGACAGTGCTATTTCATGTAATTGGAGATACAAATAAAGACTGGGCATACCCTGTATGGAGAGAAAAGTATTACGAAAAATATGTTATTTTTTATCATGACGATAAATTTCAACTTTATAAAAATAAAACCGCTCTCCCCAGAGCTAAATTATTTTATAATTACGAGGTTATAAAAAATGAAAAAGATATAATAAAAAGATTTTACAGCGAAGAATTCGATTTCAGAAATAAATTAATTCTTGAAGAAGATCCTGGTTTAAAACAATTGTCTTCCTTCAAGGTGGCCGAAAGGACTCCTGAAAGGCGGACATCAGAAGAAGTATCTAAAGCTTCAATAATCTCATATACCGCGAATAAAGTTATTGTCGAAGTAGAATCTGAGTTGCCAGGACTATTATTTTTATCAGACAATTATTATCCTAAGTGGAAAGCAAGTGTCAATGGAAAAGAGGTAAAAATTTATCGTACAGATTATACTTTGCGTTCAGTAAAAGTGCCAGAGGGTAAATCAAAAGTAGAATTTTATTATAGCCCGTGGAGCGCTATTTGACTTTCGTATAAAATACATTCTTGAAGAAGCTTTTTACATCCACCATCGTCAATTTCTTCTTGGCAAAATAGAACAAGTAAATTAGCTCTAATATGCCGCCGCTATGGATAAACAAAAAGAAAATAAACCAATTCCTTTGATTAAGCCTAGAGCTTCGCCATAAAACAACTCCTTGCCATAAAAGAACCCAAAATGAAATAACATAGAATACCCATATGGGAATCGTCTTCAAATCCATAGCTTATTTATGCTAACATGAGTTAATTAATTTTGCAAGGGTACATAAACCTGCTAAAATGATTGTATAACAATCATCCTGATCCCGCTAAGCGGGAGAAGGATCTCAACAAAAAATGAAGATTGGCATCTATGATCCTTATTTAAATTCAATGAGCGGCGGAGAAAAATACATATTGACCGCGGCAAATTGTCTTGCGTACAAAAATAATACGACAATTTTTTGGGATGAAACAAATATCTCAGACATTGCGCGAAAAAAACTCCATATAGATCTTGCTAAAATAAGTATTAAGAAAAATATCTTTTCTCCAAAAGTGTCTCTGATAAGCCGATTATCAGAAACCAGGAAGTATGATCGAATTATTGTCCTTTGTGACGGAAGCATACCCATAACCCTGGCGCGAAAAACCTATCTGCATTTTCAATTCCCGGTCGAATGGGTGAATGGAGATAATTTAATTACAAAAATAAAATTATTGAAGATTAATGGGGTTTTTTGCAATTCTATGTTCACCAAAAAATATATTGATAAAAAATTTGGTATAAAAAGCCTAATACTCTATCATCCATGTGTCAGCGCGGACGTAATTGAAAAAAATTCAAAACAGATAATGACGAATAAAAAAAACATTATATTAACAGTAGGAAGGTACAGTCCATTGCCTGAAGGAGGCAGCACTAAAAAAATTGAATTGATGATAAGAGTATTCCAAGAGATGGTTGATAACGGCTTAAGCAGTTGGCAATTTGTCATTGCGGTAAGTTTTCTCAAGGAAAATGAAAGATATATATATAATCTGGAAAGTCAAATAAAAAATTACCCAATAAAAATTATAAAAAATAGCGATTATAAAGAATTAAAAAAAATATATTGCGATGCGAAAATTTATTGGCACGCGGCAGGCTTCGGAGAAGATCTGGATAAACATCCGGAAAGAGCAGAGCATTTCGGTATTACTACAGTCGAAGCAATGGCTCATAATATTGTTCCCATCGTTTTTTCCAAAGGAGGACTGGCAGAGATAGTTGAGGACAATATCAATGGTTTCCTCTGGTATACAGAAAAAGAATTAATGCGAAAGACACAAAAAATAATTATCGATATTCCATTAAGAAGGCAAATGGCAAATTTAGGGTTAAAAAAGGCTAATAATTTTACTATTGAAAAATTTTGCGACGAATTACAAAAAATAATAATATGAACCCTCACAAATTTTTGCCGCTGCTATTGTTATCATTCGTTATTCTTTCTTTTTTCTACCCCTTTTCTCTTTTCGGTAAGCTGCCTATTCCGGCAGATACAATTGTAGGGCTATACCATCCGTTCAGAGATTTATATGCGAAAGAATATCCACGGGGGATTCCCTTCAAAAATAGCTTGATAACTGATCCTGTTCGGCAGCAGTATCCTTGGAAATTTTTCGCTATTCTTATGGAACGATATTACACATTACCACTTTGGAACCCCTACAACTTGGCAGGCTCACCCCTTATTGCCAATTTTCAATCTGCCGTTTTTTACCCCTTAAACATACTCTTGCTTCTTCCAGATTTCAATAAATGGTGGGCTATTTTCATACTTCTTCAACCGCTGCTCGGGGCAATATTTATGTATCTATATTTAAGAGGGATTAATCTGAACCATTATTCCTGTTTTCTTGGAGGATTCACGTATGCATTTTGCGGATTTTCAATAGCATGGTTGGAGTGGGGCACAATAGGCCATGTTGCTCTTTGGCTACCTTTAATACTTCTTTCTATTGATAAAATTTTTCATAAGTCTCTATTATGGTCGCTCATCTACATATTTTCTATAACCTCCGCATTTTTCGCTGGGCATTTGCAAACTTTCTTCTATTTATTTTTAGTTTCAACAGCTTATTTTTTTGCCCGCTGGATACAGTTTGGGTACCGAAAAAAAGCCCTTTTTTTATTTTTAATACTTAATTCTTGCTTCATAATTCTAACTTCTGTCCAGTGGCTTCCAACATTACAATTTATATTGCTTAGCGCTAGAGGCATAGATCAAATTAACTTTCAAAAAGAAGGCTGGTTTTTGCCAGTCCGGCATCTTATCCAATTTATTGCGCCGGATTTTTTTGGCAATCCCACAACCTTAAATTATTGGGGCGTTTGGAACTATGGAGAATTTATTGCCTATATAGGCATTCTGCCGCTGATTATGGCATGCTTCGCGCTATTTTATAGATATGATAAGAAAACAATTTTTTTCGGCTCAATCTTCTTTATCTCTCTAATTCTTGCGCTTCCCACTTGGTTTGCCAAGCTTCCTTTCGAATTGCAAATACCGTTTATCAATACTGCTCCGCCTACAAGGCTTTTATTTTTAACTGATTTTGCGCTGTCCATACTGGTAGCATTGGGATTTGATTATTTTATCCGTACCCGACAAAAAGGGAAAATAATTTACCCCTTAATTTTTATATTATTCGTCTTTTTAGCGCTTTGGATTTTCGTACTCATCCCATTACTGCAGCTGTCTCAATTAAATGCACAAAATATAAATATTGCCAAAAAAAATCTATTATTTCCAAGTCTTATATTTGGTATGATTCTTTTAACAATTTTACTTTCCTTATACATCAAAAGTATAAAAATAAAAACGCTTTTCTTACTTATCTTGATTAGTTTAACAATTGTTGATTTATTTCGCTTTGCGTACAAATTTACTCCATTTACAGATAAAGGATATTTATATCCCGAAACGAATGTCACATATTTATCTAGAAAGTTATCAGGTTACAATCGTATTATGACGACTGATGCGAGGATATTACCGCCAAATTTTACAATTATGTATTACACGCAAAGTATAGACGGTTACGACCCGTTATACTTAAAAAGATATGGAGAATTAATCGCGGCTATGGAGAGGGAGGCTCCGGATGTTCATCCTCCATTTGGATTTAATCGGATCCTGAATCCCCATAATTATAATTCCATAATAGCGGATTTACTTGGAGTAAAATATATTCTTAGCCTGACTGATCTCTACTCTCCAAAGTTGCAAAAAATATTTACAGAAGGCGAAACCAGGATATATGAGAATAAAAAAGCCTACCCAAGAACTTTTTTTGTAAACAATATTTATGCCTCAATCAATAAACAGCAAACAATAAATGCTATTTTTGATAAAAATATTGATTTAAAGCAAACCGCGATAGTCGAAGATTGGGATAATCAAAAAAAGGTATTTCCAAACAAAGATAATAAATCAGAGATAATAGATTATAGAAGCAATGAAATAAAAATAAAAACCAGTAATAAAGAAGTAGGATTCTTAGTTCTCACAGATAGCTTCTATCCTGCCTGGCATGCTAAAATATGCTCAGCAACAAGCATGAATTGCAGAGAGACAAAGATTTACCTAACGGATTATAATTTTCGTGGCATCATTGTCCCATCTGGAGTGCATACGGTTATTTTTTATATAACCTTGCTATAACAAACATGAATCTAAGTATTATAATTCCAAATTACAATGGCGCGGCGTTATTGAGGA
>CAZJRC010000045.1:0-7728 GCA_964548495.1 uncultured Gammaproteobacteria bacterium
GAGTCTGGTATTTGATGATATAACAACAGGCGCTTCAGATGATATCGGAAAAGCCACGCAGGTAGCACGGGCGATGGTGACGAAATTCGGTATGAGCGAACTGGGGCCTATTAATCTTGACACCGATCGGAATTTCTATGAACCAAGCGAAGTTTCGCCTGAGATGGCGGCGAAAATTGATGCGGCGGTTAAGAAAATTACTGATGAGGCATTCAAGCAAGCAGTCGCGGTTTTGAGCAAGCTCCGTGAGAAGCTGGATATTTTGGCTCAGGAGCTTCTTAAAAAGGAAACAATCGAGTCTGAAGATTTCGTGAAATTGATCGGCTCCAAGAAAGTTCTGGCTACAGCAGCGGTGAAATTAGGATAATTAAATTCGAAAATATAAGTGTTATAATTTCTTCATGCAAAAGTTACTTCTTATTGATGGGAACGCGATTTTGCACAGGGCGTATCATGCCTTGCCGAAGCTTACTAATAGCAAAGGAGAGATAGTGAATGCGGTGTACGGATTTTTTTCGATGCTCTTGAATGTACTCAATAATCAAAAACCGGATTATCTGGCGGTATGTTTTGACCGGCCAGGGCCGAATTTCCGCCAGGCGCTTTTCGTTGGTTATCAACAGCATAGGCCGGCAATGGCAGATGATTTCGTGCCACAGATTATCCTTGTCCATAGCCTGCTTGAGAAAATGAAGGCCGCGGTTTTCGAATTGGATGGATATGAGGCGGATGATTTGATCGGGACAATTGCTAATCTTGCAGTGAAAGGTCGCGGCTTGTCGTTTTCAGATGACGCTCGCGGCAGTTTAATTAATATCGGGAGCAATACTCGCTCGCTAAGTGAAAACCGACTAAGAAAGAAAAATATAAGTTCAAAGCTTCATGCGTCGGTTTTCAATTCATCTGAGAAAGACGAAGCCGCTCCAATTGATGTTGTAATTCTGACTGGGGATCGGGATATGCTGCAGTTGGTGAACCCCAAGGTGAAAATTTTGATGCCTATTACGGGGATTACAAAAACAATTTTGTTTGATGAGGGCGCAGTTGAGGAGAAATATGGAGTGAAGCCATCGCAATTTATTGATTATAAGGCGCTGATTGGAGATGCGTCAGACGGATATCCGGGGGTATCCGGTATCGGGCCGAAAACAGCGAGCGGCTTGCTGCAAAAATATGATACGTTTGAGAATTTGTATACCCGACTGGGAGAGTTACCAGAAAAGATTGGAGAGAGGCTGGCGACAGACGCGGAGCAGGCGGCTCTGGCGAAAAAATTGGCTACGATAGTAACGGATGCTCCGATCCAATTCGTTCTGGAAAATTGTGAGGTTGGGAGATTTGATATAGCCTCTTTGAGGCAAGGATTTGAAGAGCAGGGGTTTAAGAGTTTATCAGGAAGAATGGAGAGTGTTTTTGGTTCCGCAAAGCAGAATACGGAGTTAAATAAAAAAGAGAACAAGAAAAAAGCTAACGGCCAATTAAAACTTCTCAATTAAAATGAATGCTTTTAAAATGAATGCTTTGTCGAATTTAAAAGTTGCCCTGGTACATGACTATATAAAAGAGTATGGAGGGGCTGAAAGAGTACTTGAGGAGCTGCATGAAATGTTTCCTGATGCACCGGTTTATACGAGTGTGTATTTGCCCGCATTTTTGGGGCCTCATCGAGCGCGATTTAAAGATTGGGACATAAAGACTTCATGGTTGCAGCATATTCCTCTAAAACATAAACTTATTAGCCCACTTAGACTATTGTCACCGATTGTTTTCAAGCAGTTTGATTTATCGGATTATGATGCGGTGATCGTGTCGGCGACGGGAGCATATTTTCCCAACTTCGTTGGGAAAAAAATCAAAAATCATCCGTCAGCCGACGGATCAAAAATCAAAAATAGCAAGGTAAAAACTATTATTATTTGTTATTGTCATACCCCGCCGAGGTATTTGTATGGATACGCGACAGCCAGAGAGTGGAAGAAAAATAAGATATTCGCGATAATGGGCGCGACCGCGAATCATTTTTTGCGGATGGTGGATTTTAAGGCTTCTAAAAATGTAGATTTTTATATCGCCAACTCGCAAGAGGTAGCATCCAGGATTCATAAGTTTTATAGAAGAGAAGCGAATGTCATTTATCCACCGGTTGAGATTCCTTCCCTGTCATTCCTGCGAACGCGGGAATCCAGAAAGAAATGGATTCCGGATCAAGTCCGGAATGACAGTTTTAAGGGGTATTATTTGACTGGGGGGAGGTTGGCTAGGGCGAAGCATGCAGACTTAATAATTAAGACTTGTCTAGAATTAGGAGCACCTTTGAAAGTTTTTGGTAGAGGATTTGGGGGATATGGACAAGAATTTTCAATTTTCAATTTTCAATTTTCAAATAAAAAATCAAAGATTGAATTTCTTGGGGAGGTGAGTGATGAGGAGAAGCTTGAGCTGATGAGGGGGGCTAGGGCGTTTATATTCGCGGGGGAAGATGAGGATTTCGGTATAGTACCGGTGGAAGCGATGGGAGTGGGGGTGCCGGTTATTGCGTATAAATCGGGAGGAGTGAAGGAGACGGTTGTCGAGGACAAGACGGGGGTGTTTTTTGAGGAATTGAGCGCGGAGAGCTTGATAGATGCTATAGAAAGGTTTGAGGAGATGGAGTTTGATCCTGAGAAATGTAGAAAGCAGGCGGAGAAGTTTTCAAAAGAGCGGTTCGTTAAGAAAATTAAAGAGTTTATAAATACAAATGTCATTGCGAGCGACTGATAAGGAGCGCGGCAATCCCGTTATTAATAGAGATTGCTTCGTCGTTCCTCCTCGCAATGACAGCTTATTTTATGCCTGAACTTCCAGAGGTTGAAACGATTCGAAGGGGACTTGAGACGCATATTGTAGGATGTACAATTGAAGATATCGAGATTAGATTGGCGAAGCAGTTCGCAGGAGATCCACAGCTTGTGATTGGTTCAAAAATTATCGCAGTCCGGCGGTTTGGGAAAGGTCTTGTAATTGATCTTGATAATTCATACAGCATAGTGATTCATTTGAAAATGACGGGACAATTAGTCGTCAGTCGAAGATTATTAACTATTGGTGAGGATAAATATCCGAATAAGTGGACACATGTGATATTTAAGATCAAAGATCAAAAATTAAATATCAAAAATACAAATCAAAGATTAAAAATTAATGATCCATTTTCCTTTCTTTATTATAATGATATCCGGCAGTTTGGGTGGATTAAGATTGTTAAGGCAGATGAAGTGAATAATTTGCCCTTTTTTAAATCTCTTGGGTTAGAGCCTTTGAAGGACTTGACGATTATTAGATTTGGGAAGATGGTTAAGTGTTTCAGATCGCCAATAAAGTCACTCTTGATGGATCAGGGGAAGATTGCTGGAATTGGCAATATTTACGCGAATGACGCGTTGTTTGCGGCAAAAATTCATCCCAATAGGCAGGCGCAGTTACTAACACAAGCAGAAATAAAAAAACTTTTTAAGGCAATTGAGGGTGTGCTGAAGAAAGGGATTGAGACAGGTGGAGCCTCAGAGTGGAATTATTTGAATGTGCTTGGAGAAAAAGGCGGATATCAAAATTTTTTTCAGGTTTATAATAGAGAGGGCGAGAAGTGCAAGCACTGTAGTAGTCTAATTGAGAGAATAAAGATGGGCGGGCGAGGGACATTTTATTGTCCTGTCTGCCAGCGCTGAGAGTAGGGCGCGCGGGCAGTAAATTGTGTTTATTGAGCGCTTGTGTTATTATTCTTAGTGGATTCATACTTTTCGTGGACATATTTATGACAAATGGAACTGGCAACGAAAGGATTATTATTTCATTAAGCGGTTCATTGGTTGCGCCAAATGGCGGGATCGCAACTGAGTTTCTAATTAAGTTTAACCGGTTTATCCGAGATCAATTGGCGCTAGATTCTAGGCGCCAGTTTTTTATAGCAATTGGGGGCGGATCTGTGGCACGGCATTATATTGAGGCAGGGAATAAGATTTTGGGACATGAATTAACAGTTGACGATCTAGATTGGTTAGGTATCCACGCAACAAGATTAAACGCACATCTGGTAAGGACTATTTTCAGAGATATCGCGCATCCGGTAATTATTGATGATTATAATATCATTCGAAAAGCGAGCGAGTCAGTAATTGTGGCTTCCGGATGGAGGCCAGGGTGGTCCACGGATTACTGCGGAATATTACTTTGTGAAGATTACGGTGAGCGGACTATGTTAAATTTGGGAATGCTTGATCGGTTGTATGATAGAGATCCGAATAAACACGCAAATCCTACACCAATAGATAACATATCCTGGGAAAAATTCAGGGAGATGGTAGGGGAGAGCTGGACGCCAGGCTTGCATGTGCCTTTTGATCCAGTCGCATCCCGTAAAGCTCAAGAACTAGGAGTAAAGGTGATTATCATGAAAGGTGATAATTTTGACAATTTGGAGAAATATTTCAAGCAAGAAAAATTTGTCGGAACAGTGATAGAGTAATTTTAATGATCCTAAACTCCCTCTCGCTTCAAAATTTCCGAAATTATAAAAAAGCTGATTTCAGTTTTGATAGCGGCGCGACGGTTGTGGTTGGAGCAAACGCAAGCGGTAAGAGCAATCTGACTGAAGCCATTTATCTACTCGCTAATGGTACCGGCTGTCATTCAAATACAGACATACAGCTTATTCATTTTGGAGATAGTTTTTACCACGTCAGGGGCATGTTGTCTGAGGGGGATAGGCTGCAGGATTTAGAGGTGGTTGTCTCTCTTGATGGTAATCAAAGATTGCATAAAAAATATTTAGTTAATAAGGCTTCAAAGCGAAGAGTTGATTTCGCGGGTCATCTCTCTGTTGTTCTTTTTACACCGCTTGATCTTGATATACCAATAGGTCAGCCTTCTAATAGGCGCAGGTTTCTAGACGAGACGATAGCGGCGGTGGATTATGCGTACCGTTTAGCGCTCACAACCTATTTGAAAGCATTGAGACAGCGCAACGCTCTTTTAGAACAGGCGGCTTTGAAGGGAATACGCGATGATAAATTGTTTATATATTGGGATGAATTATTAATAAAAAACGGGCAGATAATCACAAATAAGAGAGAAGAATTAATTACTTACATAAATAACAGGCAAAAGGATTTATTTAAATTTACATGTGTTTATGACAAAAGCGTTATTTCAACGGAGCGTTTGCGTCAGTATGGTCAGGCAGAGTTGGGAGTGGGGGCGACATTGGTTGGTCCGCAGAGGGACGACGTATTTATATACGCAACTGCAGAAAATCCGCAGAGTCGAAATGATGTTAAATTTTTTTCCTCTAGAGGACAGCAACGCCTTGTGGTATTAGAGCTTAAGTTATCGCAGATTTCGTATATAAAGGAGAAAAAGCATGTTAAACCATTGCTGCTTCTGGATGATATTTTTTCAGAGCTTGACAATATTCACATAGGACATGTTTTGGGGATGTTACCCGACTATCAGACTATTATTACAACGACGCATGAGGAGTTTGTACGGGGACTACCAGCGGGGAAGGTAAATATGATAGAGTTGGGTAAGCTAAATAATTTTTAATCCATTCGACAAGCTCAGGACATGTTTTTAATTTTTAATTTTCAATGAATTTTCAATGATACAATTTTACATTTATGGAGGAATTTGATCTGGATTGTTTAAAGCAGTTATATATACCTCTAGCAAATACTCACAAGGGGCAAAATGGGAAGCTGATGGTGATAGGAGGATCACATCTTTTTCACGCGGCATCATTGTGGTCGTTGACTGTGGCAAGCCGGATTGTGGATATGGTTTTTTATTCATCCGTGGAGGAGAATAATGAGATTGTTAGAGATTTGAAGCGGGAATTTAGAAATGGGATTATAGTGCGGAGGGATGATATTGAGAGTTATATTGAGGAGGCAGATTGCGTTTTGATCGGGCCGGGGATGGTTCGCGCGGAGCGCGAAACTATGAACCAAGAACTTAGAAATAAAAACTTATCGGAGATTAATAAAATTAAAAATGAGGGGGAGCAGACGTATTATTTGACGAAATATTTGCTTGATAAGTATTCGGATAAAAAGTGGGTGATTGACGCAGGAGCATTGCAGATGATGGAGCCGGAATGGCTTTTGCAGCTGCATGGCAATGTGGTTTTGACACCTCATATTGGGGAATTTGAGATGGTAAAGTTAAAAGTGAAAAGTTCAAAGTTCAAAGTTGCGGTGAAAAATTTAAAGTTAGAAGAACAAGTGAAATTATTCGCAGAGGAGTTCAATTGTATAGTTTTGCTGAAGGGACATGAGGATGTTGTTTGTTCGCCGGAAGAATGTGTGATTGTTAAGGGAGGAAACGCGGGGATGACTAAAGGGGGGACGGGTGATGTATTGGCAGGCTTAGTGGCGGCATTAGGATGTAAAAATGAACTGCGGTTATCCGCAAAAGCGGCAAGTTATATAAATAAGAAAGCAGGGGATTCGTTGTTTGAAAAGGTGGGTTATTATTTTAATTCGACAGATCTAGCAGGCGAAATACCAAGAGTAATGAGTGAGCTAATGGGTTTATAATTTATGTCTAAAATCGGTTTGCAGACAAAGAAAAGGCTGATTTTGTATTCGCAGATTAGTTTCTTCGTTCTTATTTACTTTATTATCTTCATTATTTTTCGCAATAAAATACCGGATTTTTCTAAAATGATTGATGTTGCCGGAAGTATTTATGAAACCTACGGTTATATATTAATTTTTTTAGGAGCGCTTATTGAAGGAACATTTATAGTCGGGTTTTATATACCGGGATCATTTATCGTTTTTCTAGGAGTATCGCTTGCCCGAATGGGTATTACATCATTTCCTCTGGTTATTTTTTTAGGAACAGCTGGTTTTTGTATTGGATATAGTATTAATTATATATTGGGAAGATTCGGCTGGTATAAGATTATTGAATGGATTGGTTTCGAGAAGCAGATAGTTGAAACAAAGGATAAATTGAAGCATCATTTCAATACAGCGCTTTTTTGGGGATACATGATGCCCAGTACAGGATCAATACTTTCGACCGTGTCGGGGATAATGAAAATTCCATTTAAGGGATTTGTTATCAAAACAGTGTTAATACAAACATTTTGGAGTTTGGTGCTGGGAGGATTAGCTTATTTATTCGGCATGACATTCATACATTTGTTCCTGGTTTATTTCGGGACAATTGCGCTGATTGGAATGGGAGTGTATTTATTTAATAAGACACATGAGAAGAAAAGCTAAATTTATGATCTACACCCCAATTCTTGCTTGATCTCCCTCACTACTTTTTCGTATTGGTCTTTGGTAAGTTGGTTGTTGAGGATGCAGTATTGACAAACAATATTTGTACATTTAATATATGTATAGTGATAGATCTCTCAAAAATAACCGGTTTTGAATGGGACAGAGGCAATATTGATAAAAGCTATCAAAAACATGGAATTACACCAAATGAAGCTGAAGAAGTATTTATAGATAAGAATGTAGGAATAGAGAGAGATATTAAACATCGAGAAATAGAAGAAAGATATATAGCAATAGGAATGAGTCTGAATGAAGAACTTTTATTCGTGGTATTTACTATGAGAGATAGTATGATTAGAGTGATTTCGGCAAGGAAAGCTAATAAAAAAGAAAGGAGGTTGTACGAAAAATCTAAAAAAAATCCCTAAGTTTAAATCAGAGAAGGAAGAAATGGACT
>CAZJRC010000046.1:0-7643 GCA_964548495.1 uncultured Gammaproteobacteria bacterium
AGAATATCTCCCATGAAGAAACTCCATGAGCATCAGACTGAATATAATTGCTTGGCAAAAGGGCTGAGGCATGATAGAATGAACCTCTAGTTTATGAATTATAGCCGTAATGTATTGCCGAATGGTCTGCGAGTTATTACAATTCCTATGCCTTCACTAGAGAGCGCTACGGTGCTGGTCATGGTAGGAGCAGGGAGCAGATATGAAACAGAGGCGACAAGTGGGATTTCGCATTTCCTGGAACACATGGCTTTTAAGGGGACTGATAAACGTCCCAGCGCGCTTGAGATTTCTTCTATAATTGACGGCATGGGCGGCGAATTCAACGCTTTTACCAGCAAAGAATATACAGGTTTTTATATTAAATCGGCGAACGCGCGAATTGAGACTTCTTATGACGTGTTGTCAGATATGCTGATGCATTCGAAATTTGATCCAATTGAAATACAGAAGGAAAAAGGCGTTATAACTGAGGAGATTAATTTATATGAAGATATGCCGGCCCGCAAGATCAGCGACGTCTACGAGCGATTGCTTTATGGAAATACGCCAATGGGATGGGATATAAGCGGTTCAAAAAAAGTCATTCAAGAAATAAACCGTGCTGACTTCCTCGCCTACATGGGAAGGCTTTACAGCGCGGACAATATAACCTTGGTAGTTGCCGGAGGAGTAGGGGAAAAACATGTATTGGATTTGGCGAATAAATATTTCGCGAAGATGAAGAGTTTCTCAACAGATAAGCCTATCGCGGTTGCGGAAAAGCAGGATAGGCCCGGAGTTTATGTCAAGAATAAACAAACAGAGCAGATTCACGTTGCTCTGGGAGTGCGGACTGTGCCTGTCCATTCCGAGAAACGCTATGCTTTATCGGTATTGGCCGCTATTTTAGGCGGAGGGATGTCCAGCCGGCTGTTTCATGAAGTAAGAGAAAAACGGGGGTTGGCGTATTACGTGCGCAGTTCTTTGGATCATTATACGGACGCCGGCTCTCTGGTATCTACAGCAGGCATAGATCCGAAACGGATTGAGGAGGCAATACAAGTGATGATAACGGAGTATGTTAAAGTGGCTGAGGGAAAGATGGGGCTAGGGAGACACGAGCTTAATAAAGCTAAAGAGTTTTTGAAAGGACATCTAGTACTAGAGCTCGAGGATAGCAGATCGGTGGCTGTATATTATGCCAGCGCAGAGTTGCTAGAGAAAAAGATCGAGAATCCAGCTGAGGAAATCGCAAAGATTGATAAGGTGAGCATAAAGGAGGTAGAGGCGGTGGGACAGGAATTTTTCAAAAATGAGAGATTGAATCTAGCAGTTATAGGTAAATTTGAGGATGGACATAGACTTGATAAGCTGATAAAATTTTGAGTATGGAACAGACAGTAGTACTTATTAAACCGGATGGAGTGAAGCGCGGCTTGATGGGTGAAATTATACATAGAATTGAGCGGATGGGCTTGAAGATAGTGGCAATGAAGATGGTTTGGCCAACCGAAGAGCTGCTGCATCAGCATTATGGCACGAAGAAGGAAAGTACTCTTACCCGCTTGGGGAGTAAAACCCTGGCGACTTATCAAAAATATGGAAAGGACGCGAAAAAAGAGTTGGGGACAGATGATCCGGTAAAACTTGGTAAGATGGTTGTGAAGTGGCTGTTGGATTATGTGCAGAGCGGGCCGATTGTGGCGATATTGATTGAGGGACGGCACGCGGTTGAGAATGTGATAAATTTAGCTGGTCCGACCATGCCTGTATCGGCGGCTCCAGGGACAATACGAGGAGACTTCTCGACTGATTCGGCGGCATACGCAAATACAGAGCAGAGGGGAGTGACAAATTTGATTCATATTTCAGGAAGTATTGAAGAGGCGAATTTCGAGAAGACAGTTTGGTTTACTCCTTCGGAGGTATTCAAATATAAGAGGGCGGATGAGTTGGTTTAATTTAGATTAGCTCTAAATAAGACTTTATTTTGATAGGGCGCTTTTTTCGCTTAATACAGAATTAAATCTAATGACTGGTTTACCGAGTACCCTGTCTGTCGATCTTTGTTCGATTTTGTATCCGCTTCTTTCACCGTTTTTTACCTCCACAATGTTTCTTCTTCCGCTCCATTCTTTGTGATCAGATTGGGATAAGCTAATTTTATGGTCAGGATCAGGCGAAATGACTCCTGGACCAAGTCTTGTGATTGGATTTTGTTCTTTCATTTATTCTCACCTCCTCGCGTATTGGGATAAATGTATATTACACCTAAAGTATTTTTTGTCAATGGCGGTTAGAGTTTTTTTTACTACTTTCCAGAAATTATTTTTCAGATAATTAATGATTGACTAATATCGCGAGCGTGGCGGTAACTGAAGGATTGTCTGTGTTGCGCAGTTTGACCCGATCTTTAAAACGGTTTTTAAGAGGGGTCAGAAATTCATCAGCCCATGAAGGAGTTAAGACTATGACTCCTTGGAAATCCACGATTATTTCTTCCGTTTCAGAAGTATTTTTGAGTGTAGGCTGAAAAGCGAGCCATGCTTCTTTGCCTGAAGGTCGAGATACCAAGGTAGTACCAAATTTGTATAATTGAATAATCATAACTTGTTTTCAAAACTAATTATAGCAAAACAACCCTTTATTTCCGTGTCTGATTTCCGAATGTTTATGTTTTTATCGTTTTTTTGTAAAAATAAATACGCGCTGCCTGTTTTAAATTCGAGGGTGAATGGATTTTCAGTAATAATTTTTCTTACAAATTTTAATCCATTACCGCGCGTTTCGGGATATCGGCCTGAGACTGTTTCCGTGAATGCTACATTCAATGCCTCCTGTGAATTGGATAAATCCGGACGAACTCGCTTGAGGGTTGCTAAAATACCAAGTCCGCGATCAGCTAACGCAACTAATCTAGCTCGTAGAGAAAAGGCAAAGAAAATACCAGGAATATCAGGCCAATTACCCAAATTATGATCAAATGAGTTGTTGCCTATTTCACCTGCGGCAGCAGTAATAAGCGATACAGTCGCTAAGGGGACAGTATTGGCGAGTTTTGATTCAAATGTTTCAAGTCGAGCCTGAAAAATATCGCGGGTTTTGCAATAATCTTGCGCTTGAGGTTCAATCGGATTGAGCGCTTCGCCCCATTTCTGAGCCATGGATTTTATATCCTGCAAAAATTCTTCTATATCGGTTTGTAAATAGTATCTGTGTCCGCTTAGGCCGTTTCGTATTGATTTTAAGCGACCTTTGGAGTCCCATCGCCTAAGTGTATCTATAGATACATCAAGTAAATGAGCAGTTTTGCCGATTGAAATTAGTTTATTTTGCATAGGTTTAAAAGTAAATCTATGCATATCTTAGCAAATCTATGTATATCTATGCAATACTCAAATGGATTTATTCTTCGTTACCACATAACGTGTTTTCTCCGCAACGACGATATTTGGATACTTAACTTCCATTTAGGTATTTATTTGTACCAAAGTTAGCTACAGATTTATATCTTTAGAGTTATTTTTTTTGCTGTTTCGTTAATGGCAAGATGTCTGCTGATCTTCGGGCTATGATTTTGTCTTCAATTCTCCAACCGTCCGGCGTTACTGGTCCTGGAATGCCAGGCGCGAATCTTCTATGGATTGGTCTCGTGTCTGATGTCGGAACGGTAATATTAACTATTGGCGACAACCAATCCTGATCTTCTACAATTGATTTGAAATCTGGATTGGGGTTGGCAAAGCCGAGTTCTTTTGTAACTGGCTTGTCCCAGAATGATGGATAGTTTAATCGTTCTTTATTCATTTTTTCTCACCTCCTTTCGCGTATTGACATAAGCGTATAACACGCTTGTTAGAGCTTGTATTCCGGTAATTGTTTGATTTTTTGATCTATAGACTCTTCGCTATTTAAGGCTTCATAAATAAGTTTTCTCCAGGCATCTCCTTTTTTAATTAGTTTTAGTTCGGGCAATAATTTGATGAAAGCCATAGTCTTAATAGGATCATCTGTTTTATTTAGCGCATCAAGACTTGTCAATGCAAGTTGTTCTTTTTTTGCCATATACTTTACCTCTTTTATATATCGGAATAATATTATTTTACATCTAAAGTATTTTTTGTCAAACGTTTAAAAACAAAAAGAAAAAACTGTTGGTAATTAATTTTAAGAAAAAAAGCTTAGTCTATCTGAGCAGCTTATATTGAACGATAAAAGGGTACATCTTCCAATTTGCAGGGCATAATTCTATTACCGCCCGCCAACCAACACTGTCGACTTCATACTCAGGACGATCCCAATTGGTGTTGGCTGCTCCGCCATTGTCCAGGCCGCCGCCTATCACAACGCGATTTGAAACGCCGGAATCACGGTATTCCGTACTAGTCCACTCCCAAGAACTTGTTGCTCCCCAGTCAAAGCGGTTAGCCGCGATATTATATTCTTCGGCTGTAAACATGCGTAAGTTTACGGGCAGTTTCCATAATCCAACTTCTTTTAAGATTTTTTTTCTATTGTTTATTAATGCCTGGTTTACCGTGTCCCATGACTTAGCAAGTCTATTTCCGGGGAGTCTAATTTTGTCAGCAAGGGACGTGTTTTCGTATTCACCCCTTGATCCGGGCTTATCAATTGTTTCAATTGCCATCCATCCATTGAATAACCGAGGAAAATCAATTTTTCCATCCATAATATTCTTCCAATGCATTTTGTTTAACATTCTTGAAACTGTTACGTCTGCCTTTTCGCGGTCGCTCAAACTTTCCAAGGGTCTCAAGTTAGGGTATTCGCGCGCTAATTCCGCAATATATCGGTCTACGCCTACTGATCTTAGATACGCTAGATTTTTTAATTCAAGTTTTGGAAAATGCATGATTGCCTTAAATCCCATTTCGGCAAGATTATTTTGTATTTTTGGCGTCATATACGCAGGCATGGGTTCCAATTCAAAATTAACTCCAAATTCATCGCGCAGCGCTGCCTGTTCTTTAACATAAAACCTTTGATCATCTATTCTTAGAGTTTCTTTCGCGGATAGTTTATTTATCAATCTTTCGA
This sequence comes from uncultured Gammaproteobacteria bacterium, assembly GCA_964548495.1. Lineage (GTDB taxonomy): Bacteria > Patescibacteriota > Microgenomatia > Levybacterales > UBA12049 > JAHIGH01. Next base: position 5,041 of record CAZJRC010000046.1, read on the forward strand.
CAAGACTCATAGTTATTGTTTTGCTATTTTAGCAGATAATTGATTTTTTGGCAAAGTGTGATACAATAAATTGGATAAAAGGCGTTAACTGGAGTTGCGATCCAGTAGCTGAGAGTCAAAATACTCTACGGAAGCTTAACCGTAAAACAAAGCAAGTTGATGTTGTTCCAAAGACAAAGTCAGCAGTGAGAGTTTATAAGCTAAAAGCTTATAGAAAGCAAGGTGGAACCGCCCAAGTAAAAGGGCCCTTGTAAATTTCCAAGAGAAGATTCCTGGAAAATTATAAGGGCTTTTTTAGTGAAAAAAATGAAATACGCAAAAAGTTTATTGGAGATTATTGGCAATACGCCGCTGGTCAAGCTAAATAATCTGGCGAAAGGATTACAGCCGACGATTCTTTTGAAGCTGGAATTTTTAAATCCAGGAGGAAGTACTAAGGATAGAATTGGCATAGCAATGATTACAGAGGCAGAAAAAAAAGGACTTTTGAAAAAAGGCGGAACAATCGTTGAGCCGACAAGCGGCAATACGGGAGTTGGACTGGCTATGGCAGCGGCAGTGAAGGGATATAAAGTAATCTTTACCATGTCTGATAAGATGAGTATGGAAAAAGAAAACGTATTGCGCTCATATGGGGCTCAGGTATTTCGCGCACCCGCGGACGCGGCTCATACCGACGCGCGAAATTACCATAATTTAGCAAAGCAAATCGCTGAAAAAACTCCAAATTCTTATTTGCCTGATCAATACAACAACTTGGCAAATCCGGAAGCGCATTATAGTACGACGGGTCCGGAGATCTGGCGGGATACGGATGGGAAAATAACGCATTTTATCGCGGGCATCGGCACAGGGGGAACTATCACAGGCACAGCTAAGTATCTTAAGGAACAGAATAAAGATGTAACCGTAATTGGTGTTGATACCGACGGATCAATACTGCATAGTGAATTTTATAACACTCATAAGCGTGAGCATCCAGATAAAATTGAAGGCATAGGCAGCGATTTCATTCCTAAAGCGCTTGATATGAGATATATTGATGAAATTGCTGTTGTTGAGGATAAAGACGCGTTTCTGACAGCACGCGATATGGTAAAACGAGAGGGGATTCTTGCTGGAGGCTCAAGCGGCGCGGCTGTCTTTGCCGCATTGAGAATAGTTCAAAAATTATCAAAGAGCGCGATAATAGTAGTCATTCTTCCAGATTCGGGTAAAAATTATATGAGTAAAATTTATAATGATAATTGGATGAGGGAAAATAATTTATTATGAGTAAATTTGCCACAAAGGCGGTTCATATCGGCTCTGAGCCTGATTTGGTAAACGGGAGCGGGGACGTAGCCGTGCCTATTCATCTATCTACAACCTTTGCCAGAAGCAAAGTAGATACACCTACGAAGGGATATGAGTATTCAAGGAGCGGCAATCCTACCCGAGAGGCTTTGGAGAAGAATTTGGCTGCTTTGGAAAACGGCAGATATGCTTTTTGTTATTCCTCAGGACTTAGCGCGATTAGCAACGTAATACTGCTTTTGCAAAAAGGCGATCATATTTTATCAATTGACGATGTTTATGGGGGAACAAGAAGATTATTTACAAAAGTTTTAGCGAAGTTTGGATTAAGTTTCAGTTTTGTAAATTTTCAAAAAGGCGCGGACATCAAAAATCATCTAAAGAATAATACGAAAATGATCTGGATAGAATCTCCTACAAATCCCTTGATGAAGATTGTAGATATAGCTTCAGTGTCTCAGATGGCTAGTCAGAAAAAAATAATTTCAGTCGTAGATAATACTTTTGCCTCTCCTTATTTTCAGAAACCGCTTGAAATGGGCGCGGATATTGTTGTTCATTCTTTGACGAAATATATAGGGGGACATAGTGATGTAGTAGGAGGAGCTGTGATAGTCAATGATGCATTGTTGGCAGAGAAGATTGGTTTTTTGCAAAATGCTGTCGGCGGGATTCTGTCGCCATTTGATTCCTATTCTGTTTTGCGAGGAGTGAAAACATTGGAAATAAGAATGCGAAAACACGATGAGAACGCCAAGAAAATAGCGGCTTTTTTATCTAAGCAAAGAGCGATTAAGAAGATATATTATCCAGGTTTTGGCGGAATGATGTCTTTTGAATTGTCAGGGGAAAAGCGAACAGCTATCGCGTTTATGGAATCTTTAAAACTTATAGTTATCGCGGAAAGTTTGGGAGCGGTAGAGTCTTTAATTGAACATCCTGCTTCCATGACTCACGCATCCGTGCCGGAAAGAGAGAGAAAAAAAATAGGAATTTCTGATACGTTAATCAGGCTGTCTGTTGGGATAGAAGACGCGGATGATTTGATCTCAGATATCGCGCAGGCGCTTGGGGTTGCAAAATAATTTTATATGACCTATAATAGTTTTTTCTATAAAAATGAAAGAGATGATGAGCCGAAGAACATTCTTGAAGCTAGGTGGGGCAGTAATCGCCGGAGCATTAATTGGCGAGGTAAAATCTCATATTAATACAAAAATAGATAAATCAGTGTCAAATGTCACGGCTCGCCCGGTTGGCAATGTTTCTTTAAAAGAACATTTAGAGCAGAAATGTCAAGCAAATTC
>CAZJRC010000047.1:0-7617 GCA_964548495.1 uncultured Gammaproteobacteria bacterium
AAGGAACTAAGCTGTACATCGCGTATCGCCATTGGAAGCAAGATTTATGTTACAGGCAATATCGGACCGAATAATCCGGCCGGAACCCTTGATAATTTGGTTATGGCAGACGGTTGTTCTGGATTTTTTACCAGCACACCTGCGTTCGCTCTGTCAGGAGCAACGATTAACCCAGCTACAGCTATAAAAGATTTCGTAATTGAGGGATCTGGGGCAATTATACCAAAACGCGATTCAGTTGATGCAAGAATCGTCAATGACGTGAAAAGCGGTACTGGTAAAATCATTAATCATGAAGCGGAAGTTGGCGGGTATCCTATTCTCGCCGCGGGCACACCGGTTATTGATGTCGACCACGATGGCATGTCGGATATATGGGAAACCAGTCATGGCTTAAACAAAAACGATCCGTCTGATGGACGAGGGGTGTCAGCGAACGGTTATACTAATCTCGAGAACTACTTGAATGAATTAGCAGGCGACATTGCCATTCCCGCTCTCACTCCAACTCTAACGCTGCAACCTACCCCTACATTACCTACCCCCACCCTTTATTGTCTTGGTTCTTGTCCTACTCCGACCCTAACACACACTCCGACTCCAACCCTTGCGCCAATTGTGACCCTAATATCGCCACAGCCGACCTTGAACGCAACCCCCACGCTTACATCAACTATTGCGCCTACTCCGACTACCAAACCTATAACGGTAGGGTTAATTGAGATACTACTCGATCTTATTAAAAAAATATTAGAATTAATCTGTCAATATTTAGGAATTTGTGCCTCAGTCACACCTATGCCTACCATAACTATCGCGATTACCACAATGCCTTCACCAACATTAACAGTTAACCCAACTTCTACTCCAACGCCGCAACCGACTGCGACACCCACAGTTCAGCCAACACCTACCTTAACACCCACGCCGACATCGACTCCAACTCCCGTTCCAACAGCTACACCCACCCCCTTGCCAACCTCCACTCCAACGCCGCAACCGACTGCGACACCCACAGTTCAGCCAACGCCTACTGCCACACCCACGCCGACATCGACACCTGCGCCGGTTGATAATCCGATATTGCTATTGATCCAACAATTACTCGAATTGATTAAAAAATTGCTATGCTTACTTTTTGGACAATGTTAATATATCCTTCTCTATGTCTCAAGATATTTGAAGCTAATTCTTCTGTCTTAGGAATGCGGGGATGTCCCATTCGTCTTCTGGCTTTACTTCTTTTTGAACAGGTTTACTTTCATTTATATCTGTATTGACTTTTTGAATGGGCGTTGCCGTTGCGGAAGTAATCGGATCGGCTTGTTTTAAAGTAGGCTGGCTAATTACAAATTGCTGCATACGCTGTCTTGCTTGATCGAATCCTGTGGCCACTACAGTTATACGGATTTGATCATGCATAGTCTCGTCAATTGTGGCGCCAAAGATGATATTGGCATCAGGATCAGCTGCTGAAGAGATTATCTTGGCGGCTTCATCTACTTCATTCATAGTGAGATCCGGCCCTCCAACTATATTGAATAAAACTCCTCGCGCGCCCTCCATAGTAATTTCCAGTAGAGGGGATGCTATAGCCGAGCGCGCGGCTACTTGCGCGCGGTTTTCGCCATTTCCTGCGCCGATCCCCATGAGTGCTGATCCGGCATTGGTCATGATGGTTTTCACATCGGCAAAATCTACATTTATTAGCCCCGGCATGGTAATAATCTCTGAAATCCCTTGCACGCCTTGCATGAGTACAGAATCCGCGACTTTAAACGCGTCAAGTAAAGACAATTTTCTATCTACAACATCCAAAATTCGCTGATTGGGAATGATGATAAGCGTATCAACTTTATCTTTGAGATTTTCAATTCCGTCCTCCGCCGCGACCATCCGCCGTGTACCTTCAAAAATAAAAGGTTTTGTTACGACCGCGACAGTGAGCGCCCCGACTTCTTTAGAGATATTGGCAACAACTGGAGTTGCGCCTGTTCCCGTTCCTCCTCCCATGCCTGCTGTCAAGAAGACCATATTAGAGCCCTCCAATACGTGCTTTATTTTTTCAGTCGATTCTTCTGCCGCTTGTCTGCCGACTTCCGGGTCTCCACCTGACCCAAGTCCTTTGGTGAAATTCTCGCCAATTTGGATTTTAACCTCAGCTTTATTTAGAAGAAGTGCTTGAGCATCTGTATTTACAGATACGAAATCAACACCTTTTATATTGCCGTGCGAGATCATGGAGCCAATAGCATTACTCCCGCCGCCTCCAATACCGCAGACCCTGATTTTGGCGAAATTGGTGGACTGTGGACGAATCAACATATTATTGAGCTACATACTAGCAAATTAAATTTTAGTTTGCAAGTGAAGTTTTCTATTTACAAATTAAGAATTTCTTGTTATATATGTTGTAATATTAGAGAGTTATTATTTTTATGCTTATTAAGAATTCTGCTGTAAATTGGGATGAATTTGATCCTTATATCTATTTAAAGCAGTACTATGAAAGGATTTTAAATCCCGATAGGAAGATTTTGACAGCTTTAGTAAAATTTTATAAAAAGACATGTCCCAAAGGGAAATTCTTAGAAATTGGCTGTGGACCAAATTTGTTTCCTATACTTGCTGCTCTTCCGTATGCTGAACAAGTTGATTTAGTTGATATTTGTTATAAGAATATCAGTTACATGAAACAGCAGCTTAGTGGTTTTCATAATATTTGGCTGAAATGGATGGATTTATTAATAAAATTAGATGATATATATAATATAAATTTTAATCAGCAGCTTAAGAAAAAAGCAAAAGTCATTATAGGCAATATATTTGATCTGCCAGATAAAGTATATGATGCGGCGTCTATGAATTTTGTTTCAGAATCCATAACAAATAATATAAACGAATTCCATATTGCTAATAGAAAATTTATTGGAGCTATAAAGCCAGGGGGCATATTTTTTGCTACATATATGGAAAATTCTCAAGGTTATGATAGTCCGGGCAGACCATTTCCGGCTGTTGCTATTAATACCGAGGACATTATAAAATCAATAGGTTTTTTGTGTACTTATTTGGAAATTGTAAAAATTAAATCAAAACCTGGCATAGTCACAACTAATCATACAGGAATTCTTGTAGCCATGGGCACTAAATAATCAGAAGACTTAATTGCCTGAATTATTTCAGTGGAATTTCAACCCACAAATTAGGCTCTACATACTCTGCGCGATCACCCTTTAATAACCACTTACCTGTTTCTGCGCATTCCCAATGCCCATCATTATTCTCTCTCCATCCTTCTCTTCGATATGTCCTTCTAAAGTTTTCAAATTTATCTTTTGAAACTTCAATTTTAATAGACTCATTTTCAATACGTTGCGGCATCATGTGGTATTTAGTAGCAATTCTAAGCCAGGGATCAAGAGGTAAACCGTCTGATCCGGTTAGCTTACAATACTCCACAAGTCCAATTGATGCGTTTCCTGGTTTTAATTTAAATTCTCCATATTTGCTTGGTCTCAGAGAGCAGATTAAATGCTCAACACCAATATTTCGAGCAATATCTACGACCTCTCTAACCAAGATAGTTGCAAGGCCTTTTCCTTGCGTAGCCGGGTCAACAGATATAGACATAATACTAAGCGTATTTCCATCTTGCGTATATGTAGTTGTATAATCGCTTGTTTCTATAGATCCTCCGGCAATTGAATCCCAGCTATAGAGAGAGGCGGTATTACCATCCCAATTGATCCTATTTGTTGTAACCGCGGCGACAATTTCTCCTTTACGATTTGTCATCTTGCGCTGTCCTTCAGGAAAAAGTTTTGCGATAGTCTTGAAATTTTTCAGCGGTTTTCGGAGCCAAGGAGCCCAAGTTTTTACTTCTAATTTATAAAGATCAGATGCGTTATTAATACTCCACTCTGAAATGGAATACTCATCGTATTTCTTAATTATTGCTTTGAATACCCCTATTTTAAGATTTGTCATAAGCTGGGTAGGGAAATAATTTATTTATATCAGAATCGGTTTTAACAGATTTTTTGAGTGATTTATCCAGTGTTGCTATTAATCTGGCAATAAAAAAAGTGATCTGAGGAATTGTGCAATAATGCATTATTGTCATTGTATTAGAATTTGAAATCTTATTAATAATATCAAAAAGATATTCGACATATTTCCGATAGTCAATATCGAACTCTTTTTGAAAATTTTTATGGATAACTAATAATATTGTACACAATACAGTAACAGACGCTAGGGTTAAATTTGAGTTTTTTTTCGAATCAAACGCAGGTGGGTCTATCCGCCATTCATATTCATGGACAAGAACGTATTGAAGCACATGTCGTATCTTAGATTGATTCTCCCTTATTTGACCCCAATCATCAATTGCCTGCAGACACAACGCTGTCGCTTCCCAATTTGTTACCCAATCTCCGACTCCGCTTCTCCAATAACTTTCCTTGTAGATTGATCTTAATAGATACTCTATTGCTTTCAAGGAAAGTTCTTCAATATGAGCTTTATCATCTCTTTCTGCATAGCCTGAATTTTTAAGCCCTATTAGCGCTCTTGCTGTCACCCAGGGAGTTCTCTGTGGATACCAGCCTCCATGATCATCTGTGGGAATTTTATCATAGGCGTAAATTAACCTATCAATCGACAATTTTTGTATCCATTTTAATGTCAGGCTATCAGGGAATTCTATGCCATTGCTTATTTGAGCCATTAAACCATAATGATAATTATATTTTAAAATATCCATATCAATATTTTGCGCTGCATTTTTTTTATATTTAGAATAATAGTCATCTCTTTTATCCTCTTCGATCATGCAGTTTCTGATTGCGTCCATTTCTTCAGGAGTGTCTAGGTCTCTTCCTTTTGATAATATAAGTTTATTGTCAACTGTCATATAAAAACTTTTTAAGAATGTGTCCAAAAGATATAAGTAATCTAAATTATTGGTTAGATCTAATAAACGGGCTAAATTAACTAAAAAATACTGCGCCGGGACAGTTTGAGACCACGACTCATCATCTAGGCCTCTATCCGCGATTAATTTTCGAATTTTATCCATAATCTTTTTCAAATTACCGTAATCTATTGCCGATTGAGTTAAAATGCTGGAATTATTAATCCTTTCACTTGTTTTAGCAACTTTCAGTAAATTATTCGCTACAATTTTATAAGTAGTATCATTGATGGAGTTAGGTTTTATCATTGTTTCATGATTTCCTTGCGTTATTTCTGTAGAATCACGGAAATATTTACTTACCTGCTCAAATGGGACGAAGTAGTCATCTTCTCCTGCCACCATGAGCGTTGAGAGATCAAGACTTTTGTTTTTAAACACTAATTCCACCCAGTCCTCTCTTAATGTTTTGATAAATTCATTGTAAGAACCCAAGTCATGGATTTGATTATTGAATCCGTTGAGGAGTTTATTATTAGCTATATCCAATCCTTCATTAGGCGTCCCAAATAATATTATTTGATTTATTTTTTTTATTCTTTCAAGATTGTCCAGCCTGTTTTCCCGCAAGTTTTGAATTATATATGATCGTATAACCAGACCGCCCAAGCTATGTCCTATTAAGCTGATTTCGTCATATCCTTCAAGATAGTTAAGTTCTGTTTGCAGTCCATGCGCTACAACTTCTATATGTTGATTGGTTTTATGTTTGCTAAGAAATTGTGTAAATAATTGCTTGACGTTATCTAATATATAATCTTCTTTTGGAATTACTAAGTTACTGGAGTATCCCCAGTATAGAAAATCAAAATTCAAAAGCCTGGGATCTTGCATTAACAGCTCAGGAAAGTCTCCCCACGTAGACAAATAATTTCCCGTAAAACCATGCACAAAGACTGCCAAGATCTTGTTCTTTTTATTTTTATTTTTTAAAAGCGCTTTTTTTCCTGTTGAGTCTTCGATTAATATATAGTCTTTGCTTATTTGCATACTAAGCCTCCTATTAATAGTGGCTTATAATATTATATTATGCGATTATATACCAATTATTGAAATATGCAAGTGAGTATGAGAATAAAGGACTATGGGATAAAGGACTTTACAATGTCGATGATCTTTTTGAATATTTTACCTATGCCTGATAAATAACCTTGGCCTAAATTAAAATTGAATGATTGAGAGTGCTTCAGGCTTGCATTTTGAGCTCCATATATAGTTAAGCCTATGACAGTCGCGAACGCGGGATGCTCCACTTCATCAATAATTCCTTTAACATTTGTAGGTATACCTATTCTTACAGGCATGGCAAGCGTACGTCTGGCAGCTTCTTTTACTCCAATCGTCAAAGCGCCGCCGCCGGTGATGACCACCCCTGCCGGAGTTTGTCCGCCAAAACCGCTTTTTTTAATCTCCAGGCCGATCATTGTAAAAATTTCATTCAGTCTCGGCCGGATAATGCCGTCAATAAGTGTTTTTTGTGAAACTTTAGTTATTTCCTCAGTTAATTTCAGAGATGTTAAATCCAACTCATCGGACATTTTTGTTTCGCGTGCAGACTCCTCAGTTGTCACAGTCTTTTTATTTTGAATTTGGGATAAGAATAATTTTATCTTTTCGGCGCTATCCAGAGAAATCCGTAGTCCTATTGCCAAATCATTAGTCACATGTCTGCTGCCTATCGCGAGTACTGATGAGTAAGATGCTGATCCTTCGGTATAAATAGAAATATCAGTTGTGCCCGCGCCTATATCAATCAAAACGACTCCTAATTCTTTCTCCGTATCATTCAGCACGGAAAGCGAACTGGCATATCCGCTGAAGACAAAGCTGTCTACATCAACTCCGACTTCAGAGAAGGCTTTTTCAAGATTGCGCACGGCAACACTGTTTGCCGTAACTATATGCGTATCTACTTCAAGCCGTACCCCCGACATGCCTACAGGGTCTTTTATGCCCTCAGCGCCATCAACAATATAATTGCGCGGCAATACGTGTATAATACTGCGGACAGAAGGAATAGATATTGCCTTCGCGGCATCAATTACACGCGCCAGATCGCTCACAGATATTTCTCCCTGTTGCATCGCGGCCGCGACAACTCCGCGGGAATTTTGACTCTCAATCTGACTGCCTCCTATTGAGGCTATTGCATGCGAAACATTATAACCGGCCATTCTTTCCGCCGCTTCAATTGAGGCACTAATTGCCGATACCGCTTCTTCTATATCCACGACCTGACCTTTACGAATTCCTAATGATTTCACCTCAGATACGCCCAAAACATTTACCACATCTTCTTTTATTTTGGCGATTATTGTAACTATTTTATATGTGCCGATATCGATGCCAACTACTATCTTTCCATCATTCATAATTTTATTTTAATACAATAACCGGTTTATCAAAACGCATATCAAGCCGCGAAAACTCTTTACCTTCCATTGTAAGTCTTGCGAGGATATATTGTAAAGAGGATATCTCTTTTATTAAATCTTTTCGCGAAGATATCAATACTTCACCGGATGACATCAAATTTATTTTAAAATCCCCGCCATCATACTTGGAAATTGTTAAGTACGCAATTTTTTTTTCTGCGAGTATCTTTTCCAACTCCGACTGATAATCATTCCTGGTGTTAA
>CAZJRC010000048.1:0-1972 GCA_964548495.1 uncultured Gammaproteobacteria bacterium
ATTTGAAAGCGTTACGCTTGAGGATTGCGGACGGGCAGATAAAGTCTGGGCAGACAAAGATAATTGTCGTATCATTGGAGGCAAAGGACAAAAATCAATCATAAACGCGCGCATCTCGCAATTAAAAACAGCGATTCAAAATACTACGTCGGACTTTGACAAAGAAAAACTTCAGGAAAGACTTGCCAAACTTACCGGAGGCGTAGCCGTTATAAATGTTGGGGCAGCTACGGAAGTAGAAATGAAAGAAAAAAAAGAAAGAGTTAACGACGCGGTTGCGGCTACGAAAGCTGCGCTGGAAGAAGGCATCGTTCCTGGTGGCGGAGTCGCTCTCCTAAGAGCTAGAAAAACCCTCTTAAAATTAAAAGATTCATTAACGATGGGGGATGAAAAAACCGGAGTAGATATTCTTTACAACGCGCTTGCTGAGCCAGTTAAGGCAATTGCTGCAAATTCAGGGGCTGATTCAGGTTGGGTCCTGCGCAAGGTAGAAGACACAAAAATTGAAGATTATGGCTTCAATGCTATGCTTATGAAATTTGAGCCAATGTATAAAGCGGGCATAGTTGATCCGGCCAAAGTAACCCGCTTCGCGATTGAAAACGCTGTAAGTATAGGCGTCATGATTCTTACTACAGAGGCTCTTATTGCCGATATGCCGGAGAAAAAAGCCGATATGCCTGGCGCCGGCGGTATGCCGGGCGGCATGGGCGGCATGGATGGAATGTATTAAACAATCTGCGTATCTTTATTTGCGAATTACCCTTCCTGAGCAACGTATTAGAAAATTTCCAGCTTGCAAGAAACAATTCTCTCTCTTGACATTAATTAGTTTTCATTGTATTGTTAGGCTAACTTAAATTTTTTAGTTAAGAAATAAATTTAAAAGGGAGGAGGTGAATTCATGACCAAAAAAGACCTTATTTCAATTGTAGCAAAAAAGGCTAATCTTACGAACAAAGCCGCGCGTGATTCAGTCCAAACAATCTTAAATGCAGTTAGAGACTCTTTAAAACGCGGTGAAAAAGTAGTTCTAACCGGTTTCGGGACTTTCAGTATTAGAAGCAGACAGCAACGAGTTGGACGAAATCCAAAAACAGGAGCGAAAATTACCCTGGCTGCTCGTAAAGCTCCCGGATTTACGCCGGGTAAAACATTGAAAAAAGCAGTTAGGTGAATAGATCATAGAGAGTAAGGAGTTGGTAAAGCTATGCCATTGCGATCCCATTAAGCTGGAGAGGCAACCTTTAGAGATTGCCACACCTGGCTCAAGCGGGAATAAGGATGCGGCACATGCTCTGATAACTCATGGACGGCTGCTTAAAAATACCACTTGCAATTACTAAAAAATATGTTCTATACTAATTATCAGATATGCCAAGAAAAACTTTAGCACTTATAACAGGGCTTGTATTAATTACATTCTTTCTATTTGTTATTGCGCTAAATAGAGCTAATAATTCTACGCAGAATCAGTCTATCCCGCTAAATGGGGATAAGCAAAATATATCAAATGATCAAGAGATGATAGGTCCGACATCAGATATATCTATGCAGCAGCATACGGTTTTGACTATCTCACCCAATCCTACTCTTGTAGCGGTTGGAGAACAAGGAAGTGTTGATGTTAATATTGATACTGCAGGTAATGAAGTTACGGCAATTCAACTGGAAATTGGCTATGATCCTAATTTTATAACCGATGTGCGTGTTGTTCCGGGAGATCTTTTTACAAATCCAGTTGTGCTTATTGATAAAAATATTTTAGAGCAAGGAAGGCATACTTACGCATATGGCATAATGCCTAATCATTCACCTATCGTAGGTATAGGTAATGTTGCTAGAATTACTTTTACAGCGCTTAATAATCCTACTGCCACACAGTTAGCGCTTCTTCCGACAACCTTGGTTACTGCCCGAGGCATCTCAAATTCAGTACTTAAGTCAGCTACAGAAGCATTGATTAATATTG
>CAZJRC010000048.1:2005-5679 GCA_964548495.1 uncultured Gammaproteobacteria bacterium
CATCGGAATAATTATTTTCAATTTTTATTTTTTTTGTTACAATATGCGTACTAGATGATTGCTGTACTTGATTTTGGTTCCCAATATACTCACCTTATAACAAGACGAATTCGAGAACTTGGCGTAAAAGCTGAAATTTTTGACCACACTATTAGCTCTAATGCTCTTAAGAAAAAAAAGATACTTGGCATAATTCTCTCAGGAGGTCCTAAGTCAGTTTATGAAAAAGGCGCCCCGCGCGTAAGTAAAAAAATTTTATCTCTAAATATTCCAATCCTCGGAATTTGTTATGGCCATCATTTGATCGCCTATAAAATGGGAGGTAAGGTAAACGCAGGCAGAAATAGAGAGTACGGCGAAAAGATTATCACTATAAAGCAACGATCTAAATTATTCGCAGGACTTAAAAATCAAGAAACAGTATGGTTTTCCCATGGTGATGAAGTAGTAAAATTGCCTAATGGATTTAAAGTTTTAGCAGCAACCTCTCAATGTCCTGTTGCTGCTTACGCGAATGAGTCTTCTAATATTTACGCGATTCAGTTCCATCCGGAAGTGGCTCATACAAAAAATGGTATGAAGATCCTGAAAAATTTTATATTTGGCATATGTCACGCGCCTATAGATTGGGAAATTAAAGATATTAAGCATCACTTAATCGAGACATTACGAAGTAGAGTGGGTAAAAAGCATGTGATGATTGGCGTATCGGGAGGAGTAGATTCTTTAGTCGCGGCCACGCTGTTGCATGAAGCTATAGGAGATAGGCTGTATTGTGTATTTATAGACACCGGTCTTTTGAGGAAAAATGAGTCTTTAGAAGTTGCGAAACTCTTCAAGTCCTTTAAATTTCGTAATTTTATTTACTATTCAGCTGAGAATGAATTCCTAGAGAGCTTAAAGGGGATTGTTGATCCCGAGGAGAAAAGAAAGAAATTCGCCATTACTTATTTCGGAGTTTTTAGTAAACAAGCACAGATTCTTAAAAAGCAAAAGCAGGTTAGCTTTTTGGCACAGGGAACTATATATCCTGACAGGATAGAGGCCGGAAAAGCGTCAAAAATGTCTATGGTGATCAAGACACATCATAATCTTTATGTCCCAATGGATTATGGATTAGAAATTATCGAACCTCTTGCGGAATTTTATAAGGACGAGGTAAGACAGTTAGGGCTAAGTCTTGGAATTCCACGAGAGGCAGTATATCGCCACCCTTTTCCAGGACCAGGTCTGGCGATCCGCATTCTAGGCGAAATTACCAAAGAGCGCATCAATCTTCTTCAAGAGGCTGATAGTATTTTTATTGATGAGCTGAAAAAGTCAGGATATTATGATAAAACTTGGCAAGCCTTCGCGGCTCTTATTCCAGTCAAATCGGTTGGAGTCATGGGTGACTCCCGTACTTATCAATATATTATCACTCTTCGCGCTGTTACTTCACTTGACGCTATGACAGCGGACTGGGCACGCTTACCCGTTGATTTATTGAATAGTATCTCTAAGCGTATCACCAATGAGGTTAGAGGCGTCAATCGCGTACTCTTTGATATTACCCAAAAACCTCCCGCTACTATTGAATACGAATAATTTACGTAGTTATTCTAATGGGTTATAAATTTTGTTCTTATTGGGGTGGTTCGCCGCCTTCTACTCCTACTCCATCTTGTATAGTTACTGGATTATCAAGGGTATAAAATGGAAGTTGTTTATTTGGGAAAAATAAAAAGAGCAATCCTATAATTAAAATGCCATACAAAATCAACCAAAAGATAGTGAATATTATCGCTGCCGCTCCTGCTGCTATTCCATTCTTAATACCGATAACTATACCTGGAACTAATAAGAGTAAGGTATAAAAAATAAAAGAAATAACTCCAAATAATATAGGCAGTATTTGAAAGTTACTGTCATAAAAATTATACTGAAAAATTTGCCCAAAATAGTTATTGAAAATGTATAGGCCTATCGTATATAAAAGAATTAGAAGAGAAGAGCCGAAACTAGAGCTAAAAACCGCGAGTGCCGGCGCGGATTTGTGAGTATCTGACTTACCGGGTTGGGTATTATTTTGTCCAAGAACTTTTTTTGCTGCAATAAATAGAGACCCAAAGCCAAGAAAAAGAACTAGAATAACTATTCCTATCCCCATACGTATCTCGTGACTATATAGTTTTGCTCTGTTATCAGCATAAGTACCGTTCACAGTGTATGATTCGTCCGGCTGGAGATTGTTTACAGTTTTAACGATAATGCCTTGACCAATTTGATTGTAAAATTGGTCAAATTGCGTACTGCTGATCCCGCTTTGCTTATCAAGCGCTACTGATGGAACCGTCATTAGACTTGCTTCTTTTGCCGCATAATTTATTTCACCCTTAGCGTCTTTAAGATAAAAATCAGGATCAACATTGATACCAACCTGTAGAGCTTGAATTGCCTCTTTAGTTTTTACCGTATCAAAAGAAAAGTCATATTCTCCCAGTATACCCTTGCTTGTTATGTCAGGGATGGAAAATGCAAGTACTAAACTCCCGCTGCCATTTGGTTTTATTTCTTTCGGCAATTCAACTGCTATATCCCTGTTATTAAGTACAAATTTTGCCTTATGATAAGTAGTTTTTTCCCAGCCATATAAATAGTTAGGCTCCTCATAGCGTTTGCACGGATAAGGATAAGGATAAGGAGGCAGAATATTAGGCCCTATCGGATCTGCTGTATTTAGCGGATCTACTGTATTTAGAATATGTGGGAGTCTTGGATCATATAAATCGAGGCATCGCGGACTGCGATATGCCTGGAATACGCTAATATTTTTCGGCTCTTTAGAAAAGGCTAATTTCACGGATGACATAGATGCTTCCTCTAGATTAGAGAAAACTGTTTTCAGAAAAATTACAACTTGTCCATTACCCCTTAAATTAACAGTATAAAAATGATTTTGTCCCAAAGGAAGGTAGTTTTCCGGATATGTCTCAGGAAATGGAATTATCGGCCTGATTGCGCTATTAGATTCCGGCACGCTCGCATCTCCAGGGTCTTGCTGCGCATTAGAAATAGTAGGAGAAACTAAAAAAAGAAAAAAGGAAAGTAAAATAACAAAAAACTTTTTCATCCCAATACATTATAGTTCATCATACATTTTCTGCAAAGTCAAGTAGCACAAATAGCAGCTATTGTATTCCCAAATTATTTATAGTAGTGTAATGCTATATTGTTATTAAATATGCAAAAAAAAATATTAATTATAGAGGACAATCAATCATATAGAGAAATTCTAAGTAAAAAATTCACACATGAAGATTTTGATGTTTACAACGCTGAAAATGGGCATGACGGTATCAATAAGGCCATAGATAACAAGCCTGATATTCTCATCACTGATCTCCTTTTGCCAAAAATGAATGGCATTCAGGTAATGGGAGAATCAAGAAATAATGAATGGGGGAGACATGTGACTATCCTTATTCTTACAAATTTAAATCCCGATGATAAAATATTGGAGAGTATAGAAAGGAACAAGCCGGCATATTATCTAATTAAGCCCCAAGTCACCCTTGAGGATATCGTAGAGAAGGTTAAGAGTGTTCTCCAAAGCTCGCAAGAATCTACGGAATAGACGTTCGCTACATGAAACAGGAAAATCCCGGGTGTTTTTGCGTGTTGAATATAGCTCC
>CAZJRC010000048.1:5799-6852 GCA_964548495.1 uncultured Gammaproteobacteria bacterium
TATAAAATGGCTCTATTTGTGGCGATTTCACATTTGCTTTTTCATCTAGTGGCTCGAAATAAAGAGAAACTCTTAAAATACTATCAGGAACAGGATTAATTGAAAGCGGTGCAAGTAGATCAATTTGAGCTCGAGGCATAATGCCTATGAAATAATATTTTGAGCTAGGTAATTGCTTAATCCAAAAAGCAATAAATTCACTTGTCTCTTTTTGATTTAGTCCTAATTCCGGAAGCAGCGTTGCCAGAAAATTAGATAAATTACTATAGCTGACGGAATAACCGCTTTGCGGCTTCGTAATTAGTTTATTTGAAATGGCAGCATCCCAATATATATATGGATAATTTCCCCCGTTTACGATTAAATTACCATTCGGGAAAGCTGTGAAATCCCAGCCTCCGGCGGGATATGGAGGCCATGTATAGGTGAATTCGCCTTGAGGCTTTACATCAAAATGAATTTTTATTTCTTCTGTTGGATAGAAGTAATCAGCCGGCTTACACCAGGCGCCTAGCCATTTATATGATTTCTTCTTTTGCTCTACTCTGAATGTTTCAAGTTGAAGATTAGCCGTGCCGCTTGGAGTCGGTAAGCTCACAATCTCTTGTGGGGTTTCAGTTGTATTAGCTTGGGGCTTGGGGCATAAATTTGAAATTTCATAAGGCACCGGACCGTCTTTAATTCTGTAATAAACATCAAAAGGTACAGTGCCAATATTGACCTGTTTACTGCACTGTGCTACAGTATCCATACAAACATATATAAGCTCATCATTGGGTACGCCAAAACAGCGTCGAGACGGATCGTTTGGATCTCGTATGC
This sequence comes from uncultured Gammaproteobacteria bacterium, assembly GCA_964548495.1. Classification (GTDB taxonomy): domain Bacteria; phylum Patescibacteriota; class Microgenomatia; order Levybacterales; family UBA12049; genus JAHIGH01. Next base: position 6,622 of record CAZJRC010000048.1, read on the forward strand.
CTATTAAATCTTTTCCTCTTTCGCAACCCGGCTTGGTGTAATTAGCTAAGTGATCTGAACCATTTAGGAAAACTCTATGTCCATCAGGATCATATGAATCGGTTGGAATTACATGGCCTGACTCAGCTTGATAAATTTTTGACCTAAGCAGTGCGTACGTATCGCCATTATAAATAAATTGTTTTTCCAAAATTGGATGACAATTTACGCCATCCCCGCTGTCGCAACAGG
>CAZJRC010000048.1:6862-7232 GCA_964548495.1 uncultured Gammaproteobacteria bacterium
GGTATATGGATTTGCCGGTGGCGGAGGTAATCGTAGTTTTAGAATTTCCGGCACTGCTCCTCCGGACATTATTCCGCCAAACATGACCACAATCGCAAATATCGCGATACCATAAAGCGCCCCATTTTTCGCTCCGCCTTTCAATGCCCCAATCTTCTTCTGTTTATTTTTTATAATTTTTTTCCCGCTGCCTTTTTTCATAAATTATTTAAACGCCCCTGCTCTATCTGCTCTAGTAAAGCTAACAATAAAATTATAAATTTGTCAAGATGCGCCCGGCTCTATGTCAAGTAGTGGGGTAATTAATCAGCAGCAATCATCATACTTTCAGTCATTTCGAACCCTGACGTAAGTCATGGGTGAGAAATCC
>CAZJRC010000049.1:0-3089 GCA_964548495.1 uncultured Gammaproteobacteria bacterium
CATCTATTCTGGAATTTAGATTCGTGCCGGAGATAATTAGAGATTTGGAAATAGTAAATAAAGAACTTTTTTATAATTTATTAGACTTATTTATTACCAGCAATAAACTTCCTCATAGCAGTTTGATTGTCGTTATCTCGGATCAAGCTTCAATAATAAAAGATTTTATAGCTGCTCCTCAACCGCTCCAGCAAGTTACGCAATCGGAAAAACAGCCTGCCTCTACTCAATCCAATTTAGAACAAGTCCAAAAACAAGCCGACGAATTTCTTGAGCACATCCCTTTTGAAGAAGTAGTCGCTAAATCAATACCTATTGAGAACGGTATCCGCGCCTACGCTGCGAACAAAGATCTTTTCGAAGCAATTCAAGAGTGTTTCCATCATTCCGGATTTGAAATCATCAGTGTGTTACCGGCAACAGTCATAGGGCCAGAATTAACCACCGGCTTAGATTCGCGGGCTATAGATTTCATTTTAAAAAAGTACAATTTATTAAAAAAGTACAATTTACTGATGCTACCCGGGTTGAAATTAGAACCTAATATTAAAGAGGATATAAAAGAAGACAGTAAAGATGAAGAAATCATAGAAGAAGTAAGCCAAGTTAAAAAATCCGGTAAAAAACGTGTAATATTATTAGTCTCAATTTTTATTATCCTTATTATAATATTGGTCATAGTCTATATGACTCAAGATACTGGTCTATAACAAAATAGATCATTCAAAGCTAAATTTTTGGGTATTGACAAACGATTCAGGATATGTAACCATAAATACTAGATTAAATAAATTAAATATTTACAACTGCCCAATCATTAAGAATCAAAAAATTCCAAAAAGGCTTTACGCTTATTGAACTTTTAGTCGTCATCGGTATCCTCGCAATTTTACTGGCAATAGTCTTAATCGCTATAAACCCTGCCAGACAATTCGCCCAAGCCAATAATACGAAAAGGTCTCAAAATGTTAATCAAATCCTCAATGCAATTGGACAATATATGGCTGATAACAATGGCTCTTTGCCTCCAGGTATGCCAGCGGCAGGCATAAATGCAGTACATATATCTGACGCAGCTGGACAAGCAAATATATGCTCATCATTAGTAACCAGATATATAGCGGCGTTACCCAGTGATCCGACTTGGGGAACAGGTGCGAATATTGCAAGCACTTGTCCTGCGGGTTATGATACAGGATACTTTGTCTCCGTAAGTGCCACTGATAACAGAGTAACCGTAGCATCCACTTATCAAACCCCCGCAACAGCCAGTATATCTGCTGTAAGATAATATAAAGTATAAAGATCGAATATATTTCTCCACCGATAACACATATACATAAACTATTTACTACTATAATTTTATTTAATACAATGATTTAAGCATGCGATTTGAGAAAAGAACTGCGGTATTTTTGCTTATATTCATTGGCTTATTAACCTATTGGAGAGTTGCGGAAAATAGCTTTATACTTGGTGACGATGAGGATCAAATCATCAATCACATTCAAGTTCGCTCTTTGAGCAATATCCCTCGCTTCTTTCTCGGAAGCACTTATTATGTGCCGGAGCGAAATGAAGCTTATGGCTTATTTTACCGCCCGCTGATGCTAACGGGTTATTCTTTATTATATGCAATATCCGGTCCAAATCCTGCTGTTTTTCATCTTTTTCAACTTCTTCTTCATATTGTAAACTCTGTTGTAGTTTTATTCATCATGACCTCGTTCTTTCCCGTGCTATCTTCTTTTTTTATTGCCCTTATTTTTCTGGTCCATCCGATCAATAGTGAGACAGTAGTCCATTCTGCCAACCTGCAGGACACGCTCTTTTTCTTTTTTGGCGCTTTATCTTTACTTATAATTGTAAAAAACAAAAAGAGAGCTTTATCATATAAAAAGATAACCTTATTTTTTAGCTTTTTTATGCTCTCCCTATTTTCCAAAGAAACAGCTCTTTTATTTGGATTTATCTCACTCATCTACACAGCTCTTTTTTCTAAAAAAAACATCAAAAAAATTGCAATAGCTACTGTATCAGCAGTAATTATATTACTTATTTTTCGTTTTGAAATAGCTCAAATTAGTTTTGAAATGCCCATTTCTTCCCCAATTGCTCAAACTGATCTTCAGACACGCTTGTTAAATATGCCCGGTATTTTTGCTCAGTATATCAAAACCTTTATTTTCCCTGTTCATTTACAAACCGCCCAATTTTGGCTTGAGAAAAAAATAAGTTTTTCAGGATTCTTTATGCCTTTATTCATAAGCATAGTATTCATCGTGTTAGTTATAGTTTCCGGTATTTATCTCAAACGAAAAAATAAAAAATTATTCTTGATCTTTGCGTTTTTCGCGATATGGTTTTTTTCAGGTATGGCTCTGCATCTTCACGTCATTCCCCTTGAAGTTACAGTCGCGCTGCGCTGGTTTTATTTTCCAATTGTCGGCTTGTTGGGGATGATTGCGACTGTAATACTTGCATCTAATATTCAAAAAACTGGACTTAGAAAGGCGGGAATTATTATTTGTTTAATAGTTGCCCTAATATTTTCAATCAGGACATATATACGCGTTCTCGATTGGAAAGATTCTGAAACGCTATTTACACATGATCTCCAGACAGCCAAAGGAAACTATCTGCTCGAAAACAATCTGGCCACCGTTTATATTCGCCAAGTTGAATTTCAATTAGCAGCCCCATTAGCTAGGGATTCTGTAAGACAGTATCAATTTTTTGGCAATTTAAATAATATGGCCATAATACTCGTCCATGAAAAAAACATCATAGAAGCTGATAAGTATTTTAAAAAGGCCATGCAAAAAGAATCAAGTTATATGACATATCAAAATTATGCCTATTTTTTGTTATATTTTAAGAAAGATCACGAGCAAGCCTTGAGAATTTCAACTCAAGGCATACAAATATATCCTTCAGGAAGCAGTCTTTATCTGATCAAAGCCCAGGCAGAATATCGTTTAGGCAGTTACAAACAAGCGCTCATGGATGCGAAAACTGCCTATAAATTATCGTCTTCTCCATGGACAAAAGAAGTCCATGCAGCAATTCAGGGGAAAAGGGAAGTGAGA
>CAZJRC010000049.1:3099-4818 GCA_964548495.1 uncultured Gammaproteobacteria bacterium
GTAGAAAAATTTTTCAAACTTCAATAGTTGCTCGCATCTATCTCTACAGTAGGCGTTGGGGGATTGGCGCATTCGTCTTTATTTATTTCGCATGTGATATATTTGTGAATTTCCGAGTAATCTCCGTTGCCCGCGGTTGGGATAAGTACCCATTGATTTCCAAATTCTTCCCCTGTTGGCGGATTAATTAGTAGACCCGTACGGCCGGTCTCCAAATCTCCCTCATCCAATCCGGCGCTGGTAATTGTAGCTGACTGCAGCTTACGGGCAAGGCGGATGAAGTCATCATACTCATCTTCTCTAATATCAGTAACGATGTTGCCCTTAATAGTCTCAAGAATATCTAATAATTTGACAGGATTTAGAATCACGTCTAAGGAAATTATTTTTTCCTTAAAAGCGGAAATTATTTTTTCCTGGCGTTTGGATCTGGCAAAATCCGATCCTTCTGGTCCCAGCGCGTGGCGTGAGCGCGCGTATTTCAACGCAGTCGCGCCGCTCATATGTATCTGCCCTTCATCAAAATGCAAATGCTCATACCGGCAAGGAAATGCTTCAAGCTCCGTAGCGCTTGAGGTAGCAATTTGAGCGGAAAGTGACGCGATTTCTATATCTGTTCGTCCGCATGGATTATCCATCATATCGGCAATAGGATACGCGTAATCATCAAAAGTCCGGTCAATCACGATATCAAGTCCTCCGATTTGGTCAATAGCTTTGACAAACCCCTCAAAGTCAATTTTTATAACATAATCAATTTGTTGACCCATAACTTTACCCACCATTGCCTTAGCCATCAATAATCCTTCTCCTTTTTTCTTCTTTTCCCCATACAGATAAGCTGTATTAATTTTGGCCGAAAGCTCTGTAATCCACAGATCGCGTGGAATTGAAACAAGCAGAGCCTTTTTCGTCTTAGGATCAATTGTGGCAAAAATAATAGTATCCGTAAGATCTGGGCCTTCATGCGTGCCGCCTCCAACTCCAAGTAGAAGTAAATTAATCCGCTTTTCACTTGTTTGTTTTAATTCAATTTTATTATTCGTGACTATCTGTACGCCGATATTCAGATATTTCCAGGTTTTAAAACCTATTATCCCAAGAATCACAACCAAAAAGACCGATAACAACAAAAAAGCACCGCTTAAACTTCTTGATTTTACATTTTTTGACATAAATTAAAATTATTACGAAGAGTTCTCTATCAGCGCGGCAAATTTAAGAGTATCAAGACTAGCCCCTCCCGCCAGCACGCCATTAATATTTTTCAATTGCGCGAAGCTTTTTATATTGGATGAAATCACACTTCCGCCATAAAGGGCATCTGTTACATATTTATATTTATCCATTACCAAGCCCGCGACCCTGTCCGCGTTTTCCGGCGTATCCGGATTACCTGTTCCTATCGCGCTGATTGGCTCATAGGCAATCAAAGTTACTCCATCAGGCACAAAAGTATTCTCGTTTTGTACACAATAAATAGGCTTTAATCCGACTACTAGAGCTCTGCGTACTTTCTTTTCAAGCACAATATCTGTTTCTCCAAAATTACTCCTCCTCTCTGAATGACCTATTATGACATAATCGGCAAATTCTTTGATCTGTTCTTCGTTTATCTCTCCGGTATATGCCCCGGGTCCAAAATGCGAAATATTTTGAGCCCCAAGCTTGAAAGGTAATTTATCTTCATCAATCAAGGTTTTAAGTATTGGCAGCGAA
>CAZJRC010000049.1:4828-6775 GCA_964548495.1 uncultured Gammaproteobacteria bacterium
TAATAATTTCACGATCCATCATTTTCGATGCTTGTATTCCTACGCTGGACATTGCTTTAAGCCAGCTAGCGGCCTCAGCAGTAGTTTTATTTGACTTCCAGTTCGCGATGATAAAAAATTTTTTCATTGTGATAAAATTAGTCTAATTATTATACCTTATGATAGATAAACTACTCAAGGATTTAAATCGCGAGCAGCAAAAAGCTGTACTGCAAACAGATGGTCCGATTATAATTCTGGCCGGCGCTGGCAGCGGTAAAACTCGCGTGCTAACCGCGAAAACGCTTTATTTGATGCTCGAAAAAAAAATTCCCGCGGAATCAATTCTAGCTGTCACTTTTACAAATAAAGCCGCGGGAGAGATGAAAGAACGGATTTTAAAAGCCCTAAGTCCAAATTTTATCAAAATCCCAAACATTTCTACATTTCACTCGCTCTGCGCGAAGATTCTCAGGATCGAAGGTCATAATATTGGATTTTCTTCGAAGTTTGCCATCTATGACTCCTCCGACCAAATTGAAGCAATCAAAGAATCTATGAACAGCCTTTTAATTTCCATAAAAGATTTTAAGCCTCATTCCGTCCACGCGACCATTTCGCAGGCAAAAAATGAACTCATAACTTCGGAAGAATATCCCATGTACGCGCGCGGATATTTCCAGGAAACAGTCGCTAGAATTTATGCTATTTATCAATCAATCTTGAAAGCAAACAACGCTTTTGATTTTGACGATTTGATCCTCCAAACAATCAAGCTATTCAGGGAAAACGAACAGGTGGTCAAAAAATACCAAAACAGGTTTGAATATTTGTTGATTGACGAATATCAGGATACCAACAGGGCGCAATACATACTCACACGCTTATTAAGCGTCAAACATCAAAATATTTGCGTAGTAGGCGATTTCAGTCAAAGTATTTACAGCTGGCGCGGCGCTGATTATCGCAATTTGATCCGCTTCAAAGATGATTATAAAAACACCAAAACATTTTCACTTGAACAAAATTATCGCTCAACCCAAATCATTCTGGATGGGGCGTCAACCATTGTAAGTAATAACATATCTCATCCGGTACTCAAGCTTTGGACGGAAAATCCGCAAGGTGAAGAAATAGAGATCTATGAAGCCGAGAACGAACAGGACGAAGCGGAATTTATCATCCGTAAAATTATCGAACTTAATATTAAGAATTTACACGATGTAGCTGTGCTTTATCGCGTCAATGCTCAATCCCGGGTACTCGAAGAAGTTTTACTCCATCACGGTATCCCCTATGTTCTTATAGGAGGCATACGTTTTTATGAAAGACGCGAAATAAAAGACATTCTTTCCTATCTGCGGCTTATAGCCAATTCAAAAGATATGATTTCATATCGCAGAGCAGAGAAACTCGGTAAAAGAAGGTTGGAAAAATTTTTGGAATTTCAAAATAGTCTCAACATAAATGAACACACAAAAACCATCAATTTACTGGATAGTATAGTTAAGGCAACTCAATATTTAGATTTGTATGACGAAAAAATTGAAGAAGACAGAGTCCGTCTTGAAAACATAAAAGAACTCCGCTCTGTAGCGATCAGCTTTCCCGATCTAACAGACTTTCTGGAAAACGTAGCTCTAGTAGAGCAGGAATATTCCTCCGATTCATTGGAAAAAGAAGAAAAGAAAAACGCGATTACCCTTATGACATTACATGCGGCCAAGGGGCTGGAATTTTCAACAGTTTTTATAATTGGCATGGAAGAAGGATTATTCCCTCACAGCCGTAGTTTAATGGACAAATTTGAGCTTGAAGAAGAACGCCGGCTTTGTTATGTTGGTATGACACGAGCGAAAAGAAAACTATTCATGACACACGCGAACAGAAGACTATTTTTCGGTACTAGGACGATGAATACTGTCTCGCGTTTTGTGCTAGAATTGCCCAAGCATTTAATTATCAAAA
>CAZJRC010000049.1:6868-7213 GCA_964548495.1 uncultured Gammaproteobacteria bacterium
GTATTAACTACGCGTATAGCTAATTATGGTACTTTTTTTATTACTTGACAAAAAATTTAAACAAGTTAAAATATATTAAGATAATGAGTGACTATAATTTTGAAAAATTTGTTGGAATTGGGTCACGCTTAAGTAATTACTTTATTAGCTTCAATAAATCAGGATTTATAATTTCTTCGGGTTTCTATTTAAAAGAAGGAGTAAGTAATTTTTCTAAAGCTATTTTATATTTTGATAAAATTAAAAAGGCTGTTGGTATAGAATTTACAAATAATGATAATGCAGAAGGAGCTTTTGCATTAACTCATGGCAATAATAGATCTACAGGAAGCATAACTGCAAGAT
>CAZJRC010000050.1:0-6957 GCA_964548495.1 uncultured Gammaproteobacteria bacterium
ATCCTATTGTGATTAATACAAGAAAAAAAACTGCCGCATAAATTAACGCGTTTCCTAGATCCGGCTGCAGGTAAATTAATATAGCGATAGGGCTTAATAATAGTATAAGGAAAAAATATGTTCTAAATACAAGTCCTTTCATGTCCGCGATAAAAGAAGCTAATGATAAAGCAAGTATTGGCTTTAAAATTTCAGAAAATTGTACGCGGATCCCAAAGATTTCAATCCAGCGCATCGCCCCTCTGGCCGCCACTCCCACCCCCGGAAGAAAAACTGCTTTCTATGCCTATTAAAAAAATGATGGCGAGTAAAATTAAAGACATGGCATAAATTGGAATTTTTATGCCCCTTAACGCGTTAAAATCGATGAGAGAAAATATAAAGAAAATAATAATTGCAATTAGAAGAGATATACTTTGATTTCGCAGATAAATAGGGTTGATTGCGAAGAGTGTCGTAAGTCCGATAAGTACAAGAACTACAGTAGGAACGATAAGCCAAAAGTCTATTTTTAATTTTATTCCCATTTTAATGTTTATCTTAGGCGTTTGACTTCAAATTCTCCAATTCTCAGTGAGCTAAGTAAGGCATTTCTTTTGATGTATTCTTCATGTTTACGCGGCCAATTATTTAATGCTACATCTACTCTTTCGTCCAACAGGGTGCCCAATTTCTTCCTCTCCTGTTGTATTAGTCTGACAATTTCGCGGGCTTGGCCCAGTTCTATATCATGATTATTTGGGTCGCTTAACTCAGTGTCTTTACTTACGACTTCAAAATTAATGCTTTGTCCAGCATATAATAAATTAAGTACATTTACTTCTTCCTCTATAACTTTTTTAATTTCGTCAGACACTTTTTCCGGACCAGAGTAAGATAGTTGCTTAATGGGGATACGTACTTTTATGCCAGTCGTCTTGCGCTTCATCAATATCGCAGTAACAAGTATTCTTCCTTCTGTCATTTTTTTTTCTAAATCCGGATTTATTAATTGCGCCATGGAATTGGGCCAGTTTTCTAAATGGACTGATGCATGACCAGTTAGATTAGTATATATTTCGTCTGCTAAAAACGGAATAAATGGCGCAAGCAACTTACAAAGTGTAATTAGAATTGCATAAGTTGCTTCATAAAAATTATTTTTATCAGGGGCGTCTATGGCGGCAGGGCCAACTCTGTCACGGCTGCGGCGGATATACCAAAGCGAGAGGTCTTGTACGAATGATTCCAAAGCAAGACTGGCTTGTTGAGAATTGAATTTTTCTAAATTAACAGTGACTGATTTAATAGTATTATGCAGGCGCGAAATAATCCAAGTATCAAGAATATTATTAGATGATTGGGTGGAGAATTTAGAAATAACAGGACTCCAATTGTCAACATTGGCGTAACTGACAAAAAAGTTATAAATATTCCAAAGTATTAAATGAAACCTTCTTCTTATTTCATCCGCTTTTTTAAATCCAAAGAGCAAATTTTGTTCTGTATCCGCAGAAGCCAACATCCAGCGCATTACATCAACGCCGATTTTATCCGCGCCTGTATTGAATTCAATAGCATTGCCCCACGATTTATGCATCGGACGGCCGTCTTCAGCAAGAACTGAAGCAAACCCAAGTACTGTTTTAAAAGGAATATTTTTTTCTAAAACTGTTGACATCGCGATGAGCGAATAAAACCAATTTTTAAATTGACCGGGAAATGATTCAGTGATGAAGTCTGAAGGATACCACTTCTTCCAGTATTTCTTATCGGCTGTGTAGCTTAATTTTCGAGTCTTCGGATCGATATAGGTTGAAAATGGAACGATGCCCGCGTCAAGCCAAACATTGCCGATATCGTCTATCCGATTAACAGGTTCGCCGCATTTAATACATTTTATCTTTATTTCATCTATATAAGGCTTGTGCGGCGAATGACCTGAAAATTGCTTCCAACCGGAAACTGCTCTTTCTTTCAGTTCTTCATATGACCCTATAATTTCGAAAGAGCCGCATTCGCCACATTCATATATTGAAAGAACAAGTCCCCAGTAACGATTTTTTTTGCTGATAAGCCAATCGTGCATGTTGGTCAACCAATCCAGTTCTCTTTCCAGACCGAATTTCGGATGCCAATTTATTTTTTTGGCGACTTCGATCATTTGCATACGAAGGGTTTTGCCCTTTCCCTTTTCCGGCTTGTTCATAGCTATATACCATTCCTGAGTAACTTTCCAAACAAGCTCGGTTTTGCAGCGCCAGCAAGCAGGATAGCGATGCGTGTAATGCATTGTCTTTAACAGAAAACGACCGCCAGCATAATTTTTCAGGTAATCAATTATAAGTTCAGGATGTTTTTTGGCATTCTTGCTGCTAAATTCTCCCATACCCTGAACGTAAGTGGCTGTGTCATCAATCGGCGAAATAATTGATAAATGTTCTTTTTTGCTTAAATCAAAGTCTTCTTTACCCGCGCCTGGGGCGACATGCAATAACCCTGTGCCCTCAGTGGCGGTTACAATTCGCGAGCCATCAATTACTTTATGAAAAGTTTTAGGATGTTCTTCGCGAGCATTTAGGACAATCGGCAAATCGTCAAAAGGAGCCTCATAGCGCAATCCTATTAAATCTTTACCTGAAATTTCTCGTATTTTTATAAATTTATTTTTATCATCGATGTTTGGATTCTTCGCTTCGCTCAGAATGACAGTGGGCAAGTTTTTAAATATATACTCAGATATGGGTATTTCTTTGCCTTTCAAAATTCTTGTTGGGATATTGCCATTTTCATCTTTGCCAATAAAAATAATTGCTTCGCCTGTGCTGGTTTGCTGCCATACATCGTAAATAAACTTAGTATTGATACCAACCGCTACATTTGCCGGTAAAGTCCAGGGGGTAGTTGTCCATACCAATAGATAAGTATTCTCCCATCCTTGTGTGGTTACAGGTAGTTTGAGGAAAACTGTTTCATGCTGAATTTCTTTATAATCCTCTGTCAGCATTTCGTGCTGAGAAATAGCTGTTTCGCAGCGAGGACACCAGGGGACGCAATCAGCGCCCTTGTAAATCCAACCTTTTTCATGACAAGTTTTGAGGAAATACCAAATCATGTAGTTATTTTCGTCCGACATAGTATAGTAGGAGTTATCCCAGTCCATGAAATATCCAAGCCGCTTGCTTTGCTCGGTTTGAATTTGACTGAATTTTTCAACCCGTTCTTTACAAAGAGAGACAAATTTGGCGATGCTTTGCTTTTTATCTCCGGGAACAAGATTTTCGATATCTTTTTTGTTGTGAATACCTAATTCCTTCTCTACTTCGACTTCTACCCAAAGCCCTTGACAGTCAAAACCGTTTTGAAAACGCTGAGCAAACCCGCGCATATTCCAGAAACGCTGCCAGATGTCTTTATAAGTCCTGCCCCAGGCATGATGAACACCCATAGGATTGTTGGCGGTTATGGGACCATCAAGAAAAGAAAATCGTTGCGGTGATTTATCGTTGCGGTGTAAATATTTCTCAACAATCCCACCCTCATACCACTTTTTGAGCAGTTTTTTTTCATTTTCGGGGAAGTCTACATTGGGAGAAACAGGTTTAAACATGATCTCAATTGTAGTCTAATTATTGAGGCAATTCAAGGGAGCGCGAGGATTTTTCGCGACCACTCTGTGATTTTGGCAAGTTCTTCCTGCTGATTAAAATAAAAATTATTAATTTTCAGCGACTCGATAATCAATTTACCCTGTATTTTTTTTACGAATTCTTCCAGATGATCTGCCGCGGCGCAAAAATGTTCATAGGTTGAATCTCCCAAACCAAAAACGGCGAAGCGTTTATCGGGTAAAGTGATGTTTTCAAATTTTTTAATAAATTCAATGAATGATTCGTGGATTTCCCCATCGCCCCAAGTTGGCGAGCCAAGAATAATCAAATCATAAGCATTTAATTCATGGGGATCTACTTCCCTGGCTTCTTTTTGAGTAATCTCTTGTCCTTTTTGTGTAAACTCAGTTGTAATGTAATTGCATACTTCAAGAGTGCTGCCGGAATTTGTGGCATAAATAAGCAATGTTTTCATATTATAAATTATAATATATGAAATATTTTTGAAACGCAATACTTTATATTTATTTTTTCAAGTGAGAGAATATTTTTTTCGCTTCAGTATCAACTTTAGCGACGCTCTTATCTATTATAACTTTTTTCCGTTTAAGATATTCTGCTTGGGCTTTTAGCCAAATATTTGCTTCTTTGTACATAGTATCCGCATTATAAGCGCTATATAAATTTGGGCTTGATATTATAATTACAACTACATTACAGGATGTGATAGAATCCTTATAAATGAAATTTAAATTGAACTCAAGTTTTAAACCTGCCGGGGATCAGCCGCATGCAATTGAAAAATTGACGGATAATATATCAAACGGCATGAAGCATCAGGTGTTGATGGGGGTCACAGGGAGCGGTAAGACATTTACTATGGCAAATGTCATCCAGAATATTCAGCGGCCTACACTTGTTGTGTCGCATAATAAAACATTGGCAGGACAATTATATCAAGAACTGCGGGATTTTTTTCCCAATAATGCTGTAAGTTATTTTGTTTCTTACTACGATTATTACCAGCCTGAAGCGTATATTCCCCAGACAGATACTTATATTGAAAAAGAAGCGCAGATTAACGAAGAAATTGATAAACTGCGTCTGGCTGCTACGACCAATCTTTTGACCAGGAAAGATGTCATCGTGGTTGCTTCTGTATCCTGTATTTATAACCTGGGCTCGCCTGTTGAATATGGAAAGTTTGTATTGGAATTGAGGCGCGGCGTAAAAACGCGAAGGAGGGATGTAATGATCAGGCTTACTGATTTACAGTATATTCGTTCGGATTATGAATTCCGACGAGGCACATTTCGCGTACGAGGAAATAGTATTGACCTATTTCCTGCTTATCTTGACTATGGCATACATATGGAGATTGATGAGGCAGTCACAAATATGTATGAATTTGATCCGTTGACGGGCGAGAAAAAAACTTCTCTTGAGTCAATCGTGATTTATCCAGCAAAACATTATATGACAGATCCGCGGACTTATACTGACGCGTTTGAGCGAATAAGAAAGGATTTGCATGAGCGCGGGCGCGAATTAAAATCACAAAATAAATTAATAGAAGCTCAGAGGATCACTCAAAGAACTAATTTTGATCTGGAAATGATCAAAGAGGTAGGTTACGTGAATGGGATTGAAAATTATTCAATTTATTTTGACGGGAGGAAACCGGGACAGCCGCCATACACGCTGATTGATTATTTTGAGGCGGCAGCGAAAGATTGGCTTCTGGTAATAGATGAATCTCATATCAGCTTGCCGCAAATAAGAGGGATGTATAATGGCGACCGCTCCCGCAAAAATATGCTTATTGACTACGGATTCCGTTTACCTTCAGCCAGAGATAATCGTCCGCTTAGATTTGATGAATTTATGAGAAGAGTAAACCAGGCTATCTATGTTTCTGCTACACCCGACGAATATGAACTGTCACTAGCTAAATCAATCCACCTGGGGGGTGGCTCAGATACGCCACCTAGGGATAGTGGTGAACTGGATAACTATGATGGGATAGCAGAACAATTAGTTAGGCCAACCGGGATTTTGGACCCGGAGATTTCTGTCAGGCCAATTTCCGGCCAAATAGATGATTTAATGGGTGAGATTGAGAAACGGGTGGCCAAAGGTGAAAGAATTCTGGTAACTACTTTAACTAAGAGAATGGCAGAGGACTTGTCTGAATTTTTACATGAGCATGGTATTAAGGTGCAATACCTGCATTCTGATGTAAAGACTTTAGAAAGAGGAGATATCTTACAATCCTTAAGGCTGGGTGAATATGATGTGATCGTGGGAATTAATTTACTCAGGGAAGGTTTGGATTTGCCTGAAGTTTCCTTAGTAGCTATTTTAGATGCAGATAAGGAAGGATTTTTAAGATCCAGAACTTCCCTAATCCAAACTATGGGTAGGGCAGCCAGGCATATTGGCGGTCAGGTCATTATGTATGCAGATACGGTTACAAAATCCATGAAAGCAGCTATAGATGAGGTGGAAAGAAGGAGAAAATATCAGGCAGAGTATAACAAAAAACACAAGATTACTCCTAAAAATATAGAAAAGGCTTTGAGGGAAAGGTTAATAGAAAAAGTAGAGGAACTGGAAGAAAGTTTGGGCAAAAAAGATCTAACAATAGAAGATATTCCTGTAAAAGAAAGAGAAAAAATGATTAAAAATCTGGAAGCTCAAATGAAAGAAGCTGCAGAGCTGTTAGACTTTGAAGAAGCAGCAAGGATAAGAGATCAGATAAAGGAGTTAAGTGTCTAATACTAAGGAGAAAATAAATTCTGTAGACTTAGTGGTTGTGAAGTATAGAACTGTGGTTGGAGCTTTGGATCAAAGGAGAGTAGATGGCGTTCACACTTTCCACCTGGGAGGTGGCTCAGGTAGGACACCTAGGGAGATAAGGATTACTCCAAAGCTAGATGTTGAATCTCATGTAGATGTCTTTGATAATCTGCTTGATCTTGAATAAAATTTTGATAATCCTGCGGTTTTTTGAAAAAACTTTTAATAATATCTAGTTCGCATATCTCTGAATGATTTTTCAGATATCCAGGTAAAGAAGACCATGGGTATTCAAATAAGTTAGGTAAGTCTTTTACAACATAAGATGTATAAGGATTTAGGTGAATATATCTTGAAACATGAACCAATTGTTCGTCTGTTCTCACAAGTACAGCTTTAAATTGATCAAGGAAAAGGGATCCATCTCGTTCCCTTTTAGTATTAAAATACCTAGTGTAGCTATTTTGTGAGTTACTTAAGAATTTTGAAATCCCCTTATCTTTTACTTGCTTTAAAAGCAGATGAAAATGATTAGGCATTAAACAAAAAGCCAGAATTTCCACTAGTT
>CAZJRC010000051.1:0-2270 GCA_964548495.1 uncultured Gammaproteobacteria bacterium
CTGTAGGATCAGAATTCGTATCTGTAATACCAACCGTATGCACATCCATTGCCCTTGCTTCTCGCACAGCCAAATCCTCCATATGTGTATCAATTATATAAATCGCGTCTGGTAATTTCTTCATTCCCGTGATGCCTCCATAAAATCCTTCCAGTTTTTTTCTCTTTTTTTCCCATTCCCCAATTTCTCTTTTAGTATATCTGGCTTTGACTTCATCATCACTCAAATTCTGCTCCAAGTCTTTTAATTTACGAAAATTTTTCGATACTTCAGATAAATTGGTGAAAGTGCCGCCAATCCACCTCTTCGTTACCCAGTAAATTCCATCTACTCCCTCATCTCTAAGTTTTTTAATCTCCGCAGCCAATACCTCCTGTGCTTGCCTTTTCGTACCAAGAATTAAAAGCGTCCCCCCATTTGCGGCTAACTTTTTTATGAAATTCCCCGCTTCCTCCAAGCCGGCTTTCGTCTTCTCAAGATCTATAATATGAATATTATCGCGCGCTTCAAAGATGAAATCACGCGCTTTGGGGTTCTGGCGGGTAACTTGATGACCAAAATGACATCCTGCTTCTAGTAGTTCTTCTAGTGTTACATTTCCCATAATATTCCCTTATATTTAATCCTCCACCCAGCTCAAAATTTTATATATAGATTTATCTACACAGGGAATCAAGCCAAGTGTGTTAAGATACTGGAATTATACCCAAAGTTAAAAAATTTCGCAACTCCCAAAATTAAATATTGACATTTAATATGAAATGTATGATAATTATTTGGATGAAATATTTTGATTGGGATAAAGACAAGAATAGAAAGCTAAAATCAGAACGAGATATTTCATTTGAGGATGTAATACAAGCAATAAACGAAGATCGTGAATTAAATAGGATAAAGCATCCGAGTAAAAAACGCTATCCAAATCAAAAAATAATAATTGTAAATATAGAAAACTATGCATATATCGTACCATTTGTTGAAGATGAAGAAAAAATCTTCTTAAAAACGATTATTCCAAGTAGAAAAATGACAAAACTGTATTTAATAAAAGAAAGGGGTGAGTAATTATGAAATACTATGAATTGACAAAAGAAGAAAAAAGCTTACTGGACGAAGTCGAAAAAGGCAAATTTGTAAGCATTTCAAACTTTAAGGAAGAAAAAAAAAGATTTCAACTCATTGCTAAAAATACGCTGAATAAAACAAAAAATATCAATATTCGGCTATCTGAAAGGGATTTACATAAAGCAAAAGTCAAAGCGGTTGAGGAAGGCATTCCCTACCAAACGCTACTCAGTTCGGTAATTCATCGTTTCGTAAATAATTAAGGAAATATAGACATGATAATTTGACAAACTCTGTAGATTTATGTGTTTAAATCAGATGGGGGTGTATTTTCAAATGAAACCACCAAATTGACAGCCGGAGAAATCTCTCATAATTCTTTAAACGGTGGTGGTGTGCCTCAATGGATTTCAAATACGCAAATTAAAATTAGCGAGAGGAATGCTGGAATAATTGATGAAAAACTTCCTGATATAATTTTTGATGTTGAAAATGAAACAACAAAAACTATATAACTCTTAAGAGAAAACGCCTTTATGAATAAATTGTTTTATGAGCGACTGATATGGGATATTTAACTCATTTGCTTTTTCCTTAACACGATTTATCAGATAATCAGGAATACGGATCGAGATGGAATGAGTAGTAGGCTTCAAATTGGGAAAACTCACTCGCTGAAAATCTGATGGTTCCAAATATTCAGAGAGGTCAATATTCGTCCAAAAATCAGCTTCCACATCTTCATTTTTAAATTTAGGTATATTAAGCTGCTTTTTCATATAGATGCACCTCCTTTTTACTAATCTTTCTTGCCGTAATGACTCTGATCTTATTTTTTCTAATTGTGTATGCAATATTCAACAATTTGCCATTCTTTGTTTTACCAAGCAACGTAAATCTAGACTCCCCTACTGAATGTATCCAATCTTCAAAAACTACTTTCTTAACATCAAAAAATGCTTCTTCCGTTTCTTCAAGTGTAAGCTCATGCTTTTTTGGCTTTTCATTATTTCCCTTATCCCATTCAAATTTAAAAACCTCATTACAGCCTCCATTTGTTAGCATTTATGTATATACTATATTACACATTTCTCTCCTTGTCAATATTTGAAAGATTGAGCAACAGCTCACGCTTTCGACACAAATGTGTCATTCTGATCCGCCAGTTGGCGGAGAAGAATCTCTCGACTTGTTCGAGACTGGCG
>CAZJRC010000051.1:2280-6614 GCA_964548495.1 uncultured Gammaproteobacteria bacterium
TTAGAACCTTGAACAGTTACATAACTACCCGCTCCTTGAATAAAACCCAAAATTAATAAATAATAATATAGTCATGATTTTATTCCCAAAAAAACAAAGCCGTGCAAGTTCAGAAACTAAATTTAAAACAGCACTCGTTAACAGCAACCAAGCGGTTATTAAGGTCAGTGCTGATTTACGCGTCCAATTCGCCAATCCTGCCGCAATTAAACTATTCAAGTATAAACACAAAGAGCTCATGGGTAAAAAAATTAATGTGCTCATCGAAAAAATCAATCCCCAGCCTATTGAAGCCTCCATCCAAATGACCGGATTGAACACTAACGAATGGACAGTTGAAGATAATATAAATTGCGTCAATAGCGAGAACCAAAAAACCTCTACTGGTATCTTCATAAAAAAAGTTCTCGGCAAATCCGGACAACTCACGGGTTTTATCTATATCTTCAAAGACCTGTCGGAAATAAAAAAATATTTAAAAATACTGGAAATTTTAACCCGGGAAATTGAACAAAAAAACAATCTACTCCTCCAGCTCAAACAAGATCTTGAAATCAAATTGACAACAATAGACGAAAACATAAAACAGCAAATGCAATATTATAAGGACGAATACGCGAAGCTGCTTGCTGCAATCAACAATTTAAGCTTGGGCTTCATCATGACTGATAAAAACAATAGTATATTGCTAAAAAATAAACAGGCAAGTATCATATTTACATCGCTCGATAAATCCGCTAAATCAATAATTAATCTTCAAAGTTCGGAACAAATAAACCGCGACCTCAATCATGAAATAGAAAAATCACGACAGGAACAAAAACTTATTAACCTTACTGATGTGCGAATTAATCTCCGTCTTGTAAATATTTTTATCTCTCCAATCATTTTAGACGAAAAATCAAGTAAAGATTGCGTAGGCACAGTTATTGTCTTGGAAGATAAAACGGATAAACACGAATTAGAAGATCAAAGAAATGATCTCTTCAGTATTGCTTCCCACGAATTACGCACCCCTCTGACGGCAATCAATGGGTATATTTCCCTGATAAAACAAATCTATTTCGGCAATATTAAGAATGATGAGTTAAGAAATATATTTAATAATATCGCTCAACTAAGCCATAAATTATATCTGAATATCAATACATTCCTTGATGCCTCAAGACTTGAACAAGACAAAATCAATCTCAAAAAAGACCAATGTGATCTTTATGACATTATCAATGAGGCCATAAAAGAAACAGAAAGGCTTGCTCTGAAAAAAAATTTATATATCAAATTTGACCCTCTCCCTGCTCCTGTCATGATACTTGGAGATCGCTTAAGACTCATTCAGCTGTTAACTATCCTTATAAGCAACGCTATTAAATTTACCCGGGTCGGGGGCATTTATATCTCCATCGAAACCATTGACAGTATCGCCAAAATAAATATTAGAGATACCGGATCAGGCATCCTGGAAGAAAACCAAATCCTTCTTTTTAATAAATTTCAACAAACTGAAGAAAATCTCTTAACCAGACATGAAGGCACAGGTCTTGGATTATACATAGCAAAACTATTAGTTGAAAAAATGGGCGGCACAATCCAGCTTGAAAAAACAGCAGTTAACAAAGGCTCTACTTTCTCATTTACGATTCCGTTAATAAAAAACTGATATGTCGCCATTAATCATCATTCAATCAATGCGGGTGGTTATCTACCTTTTTTTACCATTATTAATCGCTCTGATTATTGCGATAGTTATCTACCGGCACAATCGACATAAATCCTCATCTAAAGCCATTACTGCCCTTAATGATCTCGATATCTTAAATACGCTGGAGGGCATTGATGGTAATTATGAAATAGAACTGCAGGAAAAAATAAAAAATGCTGTTAATAAAAATAATCTACTTCAGGATTTAATCGAAAAAAAAGAAAATGAGAATCAGGACATCAAGCAAAAAATAGAAGAAGGCACTATCAATTCAAAACAGGAATATATCCGTCTATGCACTGCTATCAGTAATCTAGGACTTGGGTTCATCATAATTGATCAGGAAAAAAACATTAATTTTATAAATAAATTTATTAAGACCCTTGCCCCCGGTTTAGAATCAAATATAAAATTAAAAGATTTGCAAATGCTGATAAACGAAAAAATAAATTTTACCCAGGCTATTGATGACTCACTAAATAAGGGCAAGCCGGCTGCTTTTGAAGACATTTATATAAATAACAAATATACAAACCTGTTTTTTTCGCCTATTATTTCAGACCACGAGAATAAGTCGAAGTCTATCGGAGTGGTTATTGTAATTGAGGATAAAACCGAAGAAAAACTTATTAAGCACGCAAGGAAAAATTTCTTTGTGATTGCTTCCCACGAATTACGCACTCCGCTGACCGGAATAAGGGGATATATCTCTATAATTAAACAATTTTATCTTGAAGGCATCAAAGACGAACAGCTGAAGCGAATAATAAGCGACATAGATGCCTCCAGCACCAGATTGATAAATATTGTCAACGAATTTCTGGAAACACCCAAGTCTGATAAGGAAAACCTGAAGACGCATCTTGTAGTTTGCGACCTAGTCGAAATAATTAACTCAAGCATAAAAGAAACAGGCTCATTATACTTAGAAAAAAATCTGTCCTTAAAATTTAATAATACCATGTCTCAGGCCGAAGTTCTGGGAAATAAAGACAAAATAAAACAAATCCTCATCAATCTTATAAGCAACGCTGTCAAATACACAAACCGCGGTGGAATAACGATTATTCTGGATAAAACTCCAAGCCTTCAATATAAAATCTCTGTACAGGATACAGGCAAAGGCATATCCAAAGACAACACAGAACAGCTATTCGGTAAATTTAAACAGGCTGACCCAAACCAAAAAAGCAAAATTGTAAGCTCCGGCTTAGGATTATACATCTCAAAATTATTAAGTGAAAAAATGGGCGGTACACTCAAGCTTGAAAATTCAGAAGAAGGCAAGGGCTCAAAATTTTCCTTCTCCCTCCCCGTCTATCAAAAAGATATTGCAAATACAAACACAACTGGAGTAAACTAATAAATATATGGATAAAATATTACTTGTGGAGGACGATCAGGCATTAATCGATATTTACAGTATCACATTCAGCCATGAAAATTTCATTGTTGACGTCGCCCGCGATGGACAGGAATGCCTACAAAGAGTAAAGAATATTAAGCCGGATATAATTCTCTTGGACATTATAATGCCCAAAATAAACGGCCTACAAGCACTGGAAAAATTAAAAACAGACACAGAAACCAAAGATATACCGGTAATCATGCTGTCAAACATAGCCGAATCCGATCAAGAAAAACATTCCCTCGAGCTGGGGGCAGAAAAATACATCATAAAAAGCCACTATCTGCCTATGGAAATTGTGCCTATCATAAAGGAAGCATTGTTAAAAAAACGGATCCAATAAATATTGAATGGGGAAAAAATTCAAGCACTGCAAAAAAAACTTGTCTTTCCGCGGCCATCTTGGAGCAGGAACGCTCTATGCTATTGTAGCTCTGCTAATAGTAGCATTAGGCAGTGCTGCTATGATAGGCAATATTATTCCCCTTACTACATCATCTCCCCCCAACGGACAATCAATCAATTTGAATCCATCTTCACCTCCTGTAGAAAACTACACTCCTCAGCAAGGAAGTAATAGCAGTGGACTAGCCAGATAATTTCACATGATAAAGACAAAACCAGAATCAAGCCTGAAGCCTATTAAAGGAGCGCTATCGCCCGGCATAGGTTATCTATACATCGTAGTAATTCTGTTTTTGACAATTACTGCCGGCACACTGCTCTCTGGAGGCTTCATCCCTGTAGACCCGAATAGTCCTGAAGGGCCTCCGGATCTTCCCTTATATTATTATGGTAAAAACGCGATTGATCTTCAAAGAATAATATTTTCTTCTGATGCCGCTAGCACTAAAAAAAACTTGCAATTAAAAACCTTTGAGGTGAATACTTGCGGTTCAACTGCCGCTATAAATTTTGTTATTGACACCTCTGCGTCAATGCAGGATGATAATAAAATATCTATAGTCAAAGACGGATTACGCACGGCTGTCAAAATTCTGCCGCCTTCGACAGTTATAGGTATGCAGTCATTTAGCGGGGAAGTGCGTGAACTTGTTCCGCTCGATTATTATAAAAATGTAAAAGCTATAGTAACAACCGCTATTGAAAACCTGAACGCTGATGGTTGGACAAGATTAAGAGACGGACTACAGTTAGCAAGAACATCATTATCAAACTCTATCACTAACAACAAATTTCCTGGCTATAAATACTATCTTATCC
>CAZJRC010000052.1:0-706 GCA_964548495.1 uncultured Gammaproteobacteria bacterium
ACAGAAAACAGATCTGCTTTCATCTTTCGCGCATGAGTTAAAACAGCCATTGCAAATGATTTCAAACAATGCCGGTTCAAAGCAGCTGCAGGGTGGAATTACGAATCTTTCTTTGACGGTGGATAATTTGTTGACTGCGGGAGAAATTGAAAATGGAACAATTGTAATTAATTTAGAGCAAGTTGATTTGGTACAGGTTGTGAGAGATACGATAATTAATGCGGAAGCATTGGCTCTTGAGCGAAAGATAGCTTTGCAGTTTAACGCGCCGGATTTTTCTACGACTGTCACAGGCGATCAAAAGAGAATTTCTCAGATTGTCTTGAATTTGCTTTTAAACGCGATTTATTTCACGCTGCCTGGCGGTAGTGTCACCATAACTTTGTCGCAGTCGGAAAAGGAAATTATAACGCAGATTCAGGATACAGGAATTGGTATTAAGTCCGAGACAATTAAGGATTTATTTTCGAAATTTTTTGTAGCGGAAAATTCTAAGGGATTGGAAACGGGGCTTGGTTTAGGGCTATATGTATGCAAGAGGCTGGTTGACTTACAGAATGGGAAGATTTGGATTGATTCGGTTGAGGGGAAGGGGACGGTGGTGAGTGTGAGCTTGCCGAAGGCGACATAAAATTTTATGAAATCTGTGCAATTTTTTGGAGCGAGCGGGATGGTGACAGGGTCATGTTATTTGCTGACCGGGGAA
>CAZJRC010000052.1:771-6612 GCA_964548495.1 uncultured Gammaproteobacteria bacterium
GTTTCAAGGAGATGTTGAGACAGAGAAGCATAACTTTGATTCCTTGCCGTTTGACGCATCAAGTATAACCGGGGTTTTATTGACGCACGCGCATCTGGATCACTGCGGACGGTTGCCGCTTTTGACCAATTCGGGCTATAAGGGCAAGATTTATATGACCAGGGCGACAAAGATGCTGTCCGGGCTCGTACTTATGGATTCGGCTAAGATTGCAGAGGAGGATGCCGCAAAACATTCCGCAGAGCATTTCATAGAGCAGAATTCCGGACAGGAAATTTTGTATACCCGGGCGGATGTTGAGAAGCTGTTTGGTCAGATCGCAGAGGTTGAATATGACATTGAATTTTCGATAGGGGAATTTAAAGTTAATTTCATAGACGCGGGACATATTTTGGGCTCGGCGAGTATAGAGATAAGTGATTCCACCGGTAAAAGAGTAGTATTCAGCGGAGATTTAGGAAATACCCCGGAGGATATGATCCGGCCAACAGAAAAAATAGCAAAGGCGGATTGTGTCGTGATGGAGTCCACTTACGGCGACCGATTGCATACTGAGGAGGATCCAAATCTTGTATTACAAGAGGAAATTAATGAGATTGAGAGGACAAATGGCGTACTGCTGATTCCTTCTTTTTCAATTGAACGCGCGCAAGAACTTCTGCATAGAATTAATCATTTAAAGAACAATAATCAGATAAAGCCGGGGACAAAAGTTTTTTTGGATAGCCCAATGGCAATAAGAGCTACTGAAATATTCCGGCGGTCGCCTGAGCTTTATAATCGTGAGCTGACTAAAGATCTTAAGACTGATGATCCATTCAGTTTTCCGGGTTTGACGATGACACTGAGTGCTAACGACAGTAAGCAGATAATTCTGAGTCCCAATCCAAAAGTGATCATATCAGGGAGCGGAATGATGCATGGAGGCAGGATACTTCATCATGCCATGAATTATTTGTCAGACAATAAAACGCGAGTGTTAATTGTCGGATATCAAGCTCTTGGTACACTCGGGAGGAGGCTAATGGACGGGGAAAAAAGAGTTATGATTTATAATCAAGAGGTCAATGCAGGGGCAAATGTGAGAGTGATTGAGGTGATGAGTTGTCATGCAGATCAGAAGAAATTACTGCGCTGGCTTGAGGTAATCAAGGGCGTGAAGAAAGTATTTTTGACTCATGGTGAGAATGAGGCGAGACGGATTTTGGCTGAGAAAATACGGATTGAGTTGAAAATAAATGAGGTCGTGATACCCAAATTAGGAGAGAAGATCTTTTTTTGATTTTAAAATGGTACTTGAAATGCCTTTCCGTATTTGATATACTTTAATAGTTGATTATGAAACAAAGCTGTACTTCAATCATGTTTTTCTTCCTTATTCCTGTATAGGGCGGGGGATTGGTGATTGAATCAATATTTACCCGCTCCAGACGAGCGGGATTTTTTTTATGAATATAGAGATAAAAAAACAATCATTATTTGTCAGAGAGGGTAAGCTCGCAGCAGGAGTGGGCTATCATAATATTCATCATACGTTACCCGCCTCGACAGAAACTGTACTAAAAGCTGTGGACAGACAATATAAACAGCGCTGCGGGCATGTGCCGATGGATAATGTTGATAAAACTTTTGTTTTAGTAACTGAACATGATGATACTACAACATCTCAAATGCAATATCTAACTGAAGTTTTCGGCAGAAAGATTGAGCCTAAAACCGTAGAGGAAATTAAGAGGGAATCTGTGAAGTTGGCGGGGAGGCGTATAATAGCGGTTCCCTATATAAATACTCCGGAGACTGAGATATATCTGCGAGAGGCGATTAATCCTGAAATATTTGGATTGCCATCTGAAATGGTGGCGCAATTAAAAAATAAGGCAGAGTTTCATATGCTGATTAAGTCAGTCGGAATAAATGGACTTGATGTTCCGGATTTTATAATTTCTGATGTGGATGCCCTGGCAAAAGACTCAAAAGAATTTTTAAGAGATCAAGTTGATGGTTTATATAAGAAATACAATATGGCTGATTATCCTCGCGGATTGATGATAAGGCCATCTGAATCTGATGGTAATTATGGCGCCGGTATGGTTTGTGAGAAAAATGGTGATAAATTATTTATGCCAGAGGGGCTAATAAATGAATCGATAATATGCGATAGCTGGGATGAGGCATTGGCGAATTGTCAGAATTATGTTAAAGGTACGATGAATACAGGGAAAGAGAAAAGAGTTGTTGTAAGCCGTTTGATTGATCTTGCTGATTCACCCGGTATGTCTATTGCTATACTGGATGGTGCGGTAGAATCATTTGGATGGAGCAGGCAAATACAAAATAATGGCATGGGATGTGTAGGGTCAGGTATTTATAAGCCCAGAGATAATTTTTTGCGGGATACACAGGAAAAATATGAAAGTAAAACAGCGAACTTATTCGCGCAGTTACTTAAGCAATTGGCAGAGAAGAAAGGGATAGATTTCAATACCATAAGAGGATTCGCCAATATTGACATTATGATTCCCGGACAACAAGAAAGAGAGCTTCAGATGAAGCGAATGGGGGGGGAATTTTTGTACCTTGCTGAATCAAATCCACGTTTCACTAATTATACGGACGCGCTTTTGACAGGAGTCGCGGCACAAAGATTACCGCAAACTATAAGTTCTATGAGAAACATAATAGCTCATGATATGCAAGCTGAAGATAAATTTGAGTTACCGGACAAAGTTGACCCCAGGGCAGTACGTGATGAAATTTATAAGAAAGATATTCAGTTAAAAGAAATTGGCACAAGAATAATAGCGCGTATGACAGTAGCTCCTATGGGAATTATATTTCTGGGCGATACGATGCTTGCTAGACGAGAGCTGACAGCTATTGTAGACAGGCTTACTGAGCTAAAAGGACGATAGATTAAAGTGTATGTTGCAAAAAATTTTGACACTGACACAAAAATTTATTTCAATACAATCTGTCCAGGGCAATACTCAAGCACTGAGAGAGGTTCTTGATGTAGCAAAAAATGAGCTTATCGGGTTTCGTGTTGAGAAGTATGAAAATGAAGGCGTAGGCAGCTTTCTGATCTCAAATTACGCAAATCATACAGGTAAATTCAAATTTATTTTAAATGCTCATCTTGATGTTGTTCCTGGTATTGCAAAGCAGTATTCCGGGGTGGCGAAAGACAATAGGTTGTATGGGCGCGGAGCGTATGATATGAAAGCCGCAGGCGCTGCGATGATCATGGTTTTTGCTGAAGTTGCTAAAAAAGTAGACTATCCATTAGGATTGCAGATTACGACAGATGAAGAAATTGGCGGAAAAAATGGCACAAACTATCAAATAGAAAAGGGCACGCGGGCAGAATTCGTCATCTCCCGTGAAGGAACGAATTTCAGTATTGTAAATGAAAACAAAACTAGAATTATATTCAAACTTAGCGCGAGAGGCAAGTCATCGCATGCTGCCTATCCATGGCTTGGCGAGAACGCAATTGGCAAAATGCAGAATGCTATTTATAGATTACAGGAAAAATATCCGCTTCCGACTTTCGAATGGAGCGGAACTACATTAAATATAACTTCTATAAGTACAAATAATCAAGCGTCTAATATAATACCTGATTATTGCGAAGCTGTTCTTGATGCCCGGGTTGTAGACGAAGAAAGGGAAACGATTTTAGAAACCGTGCAAAAAATTGTAACTGATGATATTAAAGTCAAAGTTGAAATAAATTCTGAGAGCCATCATACTGATCCTGATAACTACTTTATTAAAGCCTTGCAAGAGATTTCGAATGATTTAATCGGATATACGCCTGTTTTGAGCCGGGCACATGGCGAATCTGATATACGTTATTACAATGCTGTAGGCTGTGAAGGTATAGAGTTCGGCCCTATTGGAGGCAATCATCATGCTGATGACGAATGGGTTGATATAAAAAGTCTTGAAGATTACTATCTCATCCTGAAGGACTTTCTTCTTGCCTGATAAAGCTACTTAAGTAAAATATAGGGTATTGACATTTGGTGTTTTCATATGTAACTATATAAGAGATGAAGAAAGTTAAGGCAAGAAAAATAAGGCATATAAGATCGGGAGGAACGGATAAAAGGTTTTTTAAAAAACATAAATACGCTGAGCATTTGTTCGTGATTTTTACTGCTTTAGTTATAACTTTCTTTCTAGTACTGAGTAAGGCTTCGCAGTGAAATACATTTCATATCGTCATCTCCTTGAATTAGATACAGTAAAATCCTGAAAGGTATTTGAAATAAAAACTTTTGAAATTTGGCGTGGCTTTTAAAAAGCGCATAGATAGTGAGTTGACAATAAGCTTATAGTATGCTATAAAAAAGTCTATGTCTTTGCAGTATATAGAAAATGATAAAAGGATGATGGGCGACTCATTGGTCGAAATTTTAGAAATGCCAGTTGAAGTCAAAAAATTTTCCGATGAACAAAAAGAAGACTTAAAAAAACAGGCTTATTTGTTTTATCCATTAGGACTGTCAATAAAAACTCTAAAATATAGCAATCGAAAGTTTATGTTAAATTGTCATAGAGACTCTGTTGCTTGTGAGGTATTATGTTCGATGCATAGTGAAGTAGCAATTAGGCCTGACTCTTTATTCTTGCCGAATAGCAATAGAAAAAGTTTAAAACAAGAGGAGGAAATGGTTGAGGAGTTTTCAGTAAAGCTAAGTCAGAAAACTCCAGGCGTTAAGGCAGTGATGGGCAATGAAGCTGATTATATAGAGCTTGCTTTTAGACATTTATACGCAACTGGTATAAGATTATTTGGTGAAGCTTATGGCTATAATTATGCAAGAGCAAAGAATCCATACAACAAATCAGGCGTTGCAAATGTAGGTGATTTCGGTGTCGATATGGGTTTGCATATTAACGATTGGTTTGCCGGCAGAGGTAATGAATATACTTATGCGGTACCTCTGGTAGTGCCAGCTTAAACCTTGATAAAACGCAGTGATTTTATAGCTTCCTCAACTTGTTTGCTTTTAAATGTTTTTACAGGTTGTATATTTTCATTAACGTAATCTTTCAGGCTTGTGCCTTTAGGGATTCCCGGATCTGACACATGGGTGATTTCGATTTCTGCGAGATAATTTAATAAATTAGCTGTAAGCTTAGATTTTTGAAAGGTAGATAGATTGTAATTATCAAAAAAAAAATTATTAAATAAATTATTAAGGTCTTTCGCATAAGCAAGAATCGCGTCATTTCTGGCGGTTTTATCCCGCATATATAAATTTGCTTTATGGGCGTGTGTATATCCCATGACAATAGCGCCTTTGTCAGCGCCTGATAAATAGTTAGCCTCACGAAGTGATTCCATCGCGTCTTCATGTTTGGCAATTAAGAGAGCTGTTCTGCCTTCAATCCAGACCCAATCTGAGATATCATCTGTATATGAGGCAACAGATTGCCAGAATTTTTTGTCTTCCCAAGTAGTTGAATGAGCCGCGTTTACTACTCCATCTAGTTGTAGGTTTAGCTTCGAAAATGTCATGATCGCAATAGCAGCCAAGGCTCCTGAAGCTAATTTTTTTAAAAAATCCCTTCTTGTAATCCCTTTAGGATATTCAGTTTTAATTTGTTCTTTATTTGAGGATAAATTAATGTTGTTATAATTTATCCCTAAGAATCCTATAAGAGCTGCAATTGATATGATTTTTTGTCTACGATAATAATTGTCATAAGCAGTAATAGATGAATCATGATTAAGTAACCTATTTAAATCAGTATTACGATAATAATCGTAATTAACTGATGCGGCAATTTTTTGAAGATGAGCTGCATCTCCCCATAAGACATAAAGAC
>CAZJRC010000053.1:0-6594 GCA_964548495.1 uncultured Gammaproteobacteria bacterium
AAGTAAAAATACAAATCCTTCAAAAAAAAGGAAATAGGTCAGTTGGCAGAAATGAAGCGATTAAACAAGCGACTGGGGATATCATAGCATGCTCAGATGCCGGAAATATATTGGACAAAAAATGGCTGGAGAATATTACTAAACCATTTAAGGATTCCCGCCTGTGCGGGAATGACAGAGGAGATGAGGTTGACGTAGTTGCCGGCTATTACAAAGGGAGATCGGAGAATATTTTTCAAAAATGTTTAATCCCTTATATTCTCGTCATGCCCGATAAAGTTGACCCTGATAACTTCCTTCCCGCGACCCGCTCAATAGCCTTCAGAAAATCAATATGGGAAAAAGCAGGCAAATTCTCCGAAGAATATAGCCACAATGAAGATTATATATTCGCGAATCAGTTAAAAAAAATTAAAGCAAAAATTATTTTTGAGAAAGACGCGATTGTATATTGGCTTCCTCGAAAGACATTTAAAGAAGCCTTCATAATGTTCTTTAGATTCGCGCTGGGCGACATTGAAGCAAAAATATTAAGAACTAAGGTACTGCTTCTTTTTGCTCGATACTTCCTTGGATCATATTTTATTTTTCTTTCTCTGCTTTATAAAGCATACTTCATGCTTAATACTTTATACCTAATACTATTTATTTATCTCTGTTGGGCGATATGGAAAAATTATCATTACATAGATGACTACCGCGCGATTTATTTACTGCCCGCGATACAACTAACTGCTGATGCGGCTGTTTTATTCGGCTCTGTAATTGGCTTACTAAAAAACATAATTAGATTTAATTACGTATTCTACATAAAACAAAACAAATTTTTAGTTTTTGTTCTGATAATTTATTCCTCTATTCTGTTATTAACTATAAAATGGGGGATCCCCAATCAAAATCATCCTTTTCCATATCACATGGACGAATGGCATCAATTACAAGCAGTGGCAAACACATTTAGATATGGCACGCCAAATACAGCAGGCTCAGCTAACGGAACCATGTTTCATTTCCTCTTATCAGGCTTTTATCTTCTCCCGTTTATGCTCTTTCAAATAATCAATCCTTTTGAACTTCAAATCGATAATTGGATCGCTCGGGAAAATATATTTATTGTATTAAGACTACAGACAATTATATTTGGCGCGCTGTCAATCTTTGTGCTTTACAAAATAACCCAGTTGATTAACGCGCCAAAAAAATTAACTATTACGTTATTTACCTTTACGCCAATCTGGCTCATGCTCAGCGGTTATTTCAAATACGACATTGCTCTTATATTCTGGATTCTTTTATCATTATTATTCTTTTTCAAATTTGCGAAAAATCCAAGCAATAAAAATTTTTTATTGGCATCAATTCCTGCCGGCTTAGCTGTTGCCGTAAAAATAAGCGCATTTCCATTATTCCCAATTTATATATTATCCTACTTCTTGTTTTATCCCGGATCAAATGTCATTGCGAGACTACGAAGTGGCGAAGCAATCCCATCAAGTATTGCGCGCAAATATATTAACCCATTTAAATTTCTCCTTATAGGAATTTTCATTTTCTCATCAATAATAATTATTTTTGGCATGCCGGACACATTATTTGGAAAAGGAAATATTTTATTATATCTCTACGAAAATATCATTCAAGGCCCTCCAACCACCTCAAATTTCAATTTAGGAATGCGCCCTCTTATCTATTTATTCACAAAACACTACTCTATAATCTTCGGATTAGGATTATTGCTACTCTTTGCTCTCTCTTGTCTTTTTTGGCTTATCAAACTGTTTAAAAGCGTCATTGCGAGGAGGACAGTTTACCCTGAGCAAAGCCGAAGGGAAGCATTCTCATACAAAGCTAAAAACTTACTTTTCCTTTTTCTATCCCTCTTTATTTTTATCGCAAGCATTATTCCCTTACAAATCTATGGCGGCGGCAATAGAAGCCTCATCCTGTTGCCATTTCTTACTCTAATCATATCTCTCGCTTGGCATGAGTCCTCCTGGAAGGTGGCCGAATGGACTCCTTCAAGGTGGACTTTGGCCTTTCGAAAAATACTCATCATCCTTCTCTTAATCATCATATTAACCTTCCAAATATTCACCTCATTAATATGGGTAACTATGAAAATAAATGATAGTCCTCAGGAGAAGGCTTCTATTTGGATACAAAAAAATATTCCCCAAAATGCCACAATCGGTTTAGAAAATGTCCCTATATATCAAAATATACCCGACATCATTCAAAAAGAATTTTACTTTAATCAATATAATATAAAAGGAGAAAATAAATATAAATATCAAATAGTTGACTTTCAAGGTAAATCACTGCCTGAATACATAGTTATCACCAATGCTGAAATAGAATCAAAAATATCAAAAGTATCTGCAAAAAGAGATCTTCTAAACCGGATGCAAAAAGAAAACTATAAAAAATTAGCTTCCTTTTATCCTAAACTAATCCGATATCTACCCTTTATAAATGACACAGATTACTATTTCTCCTGGCTCGGAACCTCTCCCCTAACCACTTCAGTATATAAAAAATAAAAGGGGCTATAATAAAATTTATGCAGTAGAACATTAATCATACTCATAGTTTATGAAGTTTATTTTTATCATACTTAAATTATAATACAATTAGGTGATTTATGAAATTATGGATAATAGCTCTTTGCATCTTTATATTTGCCTCCTCACTTCGTCTATGGAATTTCAACCTGATGGGGCGAACATGGGACGAGCAAAATATAGTCGAAAAAGGATATAATTTCCGAGAGTTAGCAATTCGCAAAGATTTTTCAAATAAATTTTGGAATGACAATCCCGACCACCCGCCACTATCCAATTATCTTTATGGCATTGCATCGGCAGGGGGTTTTGTCCGATTTGACAAAAATAAAATTATCAGTTTTAACTCATCACCATTTGGTGCCGTAATTTTTAATTATGATTTAACCTTCAGCAGATTGATTTCAGTATTATTCTCTTCACTCGCTGTTGTCTTAGTCTTTCTTATTGGCACACGGTATATCTCATTATTCGTAGGTACTGTTGCGGCAATAATACTCGCAATGCTGCCTCATTTTCTAGGTTACTCGCAATTAGTAACCCATGAAAGTCTAATCACCTTCTTTTTCACTGCTAGTATCTTCTCATATCTGCTTTATTTTGAAAAGAAAACAAATCTGCTGTTTATTGTTTCTGGTGTCATTACTGGAATGACACTTGAACTTAAACAATCCAATATCTTAGTTTTCGTTTTCCTATTTGGTTTATTTATACTTTGGAAATACTATTGTAAAAAAAAGAAAACAATTAAACTATACCATATTATAATAATAAGCCTGACTGCGGTAATAACTTATATTCTCTTATGGCCTATGCCCATCTTTCACTTGCCAGAATTCATTACTTTTACTTATGATATGTGGTTTAAAAATAAAGAAAGGCTTCCAACATTATTATTCGGAACTAACCAGCCCGTCCCATTTATATTTTATATAATCGCCTTTTTTGTTACTACTCCAGTACTTATTTTAATATTACTAATTTTTGGAACATGGAAAACTTTAAAGTCAAATAACTGGATTTTACTTACTTTATTATTCTGGTTTTTTACCCCTTTTTTATTGTCGTTTTTTCATCAGCGTCAGCAAATGGTTCGGTATATTATTGAATTTTATGCTCCGCTTTCTTTAATATCTGCTGTCGGACTGCAATTTATTATACGCAAAATAAAAGAGAATATCCTAAAATATACAGCAGTTATCCTTCTGCTTGGATATATGTTTTTCAATCTTAGCAAGATTACACCCTATTACCTCGACTATTATAACGAACTCGTAGGTGGCACCAACAATGTCTATTTTCACAAACTTTTCTATCTTGGAGAATGGGGGCAAGGACTGAGAAATCCGGGAAAGTATGTGGTAAGCCATGCTTCAAAGAATGACATTATCGGTCTTGCATTAAATCCCGCAAGTACTCTTTTCCGTTCACCGAGGCTAAAATATGAAACTTTTAATCCAGAACGTAAGTATGATTATGTCATTGTTAATACTTATAATAATCTTCGTCTTGGTTTTGATGAAAGTATATTGCAAAAAAACTACACAATCGTCTATGAAGAAAAAGCGGATAAAGCAGTACTCGCGCGAGTATATAAACACAAAAAATAGTATTTATACTATAATAGATGCATGGGCTACACAAAAACCGCCATCAAAGGCATTTCCTGGATAACGCTACTCCGAGTAGCTACTAGGATTATTACTTTTATTCGCCTTATAATTTTAGGAAGATTATTAACTCCCATGCAATTTGGATTTTTTGGTATTGCCTCCCTCTTCTTATCATTATTGGAAATACTTACAGAAACAGGTATCAATATTTTCCTTGTTCAAGAAAAAGGACAAATTAAAGAATATATTAACTCAGCCTGGATTATCTCAATTCTTAGAGGTTTTATTTTAACAATAATTATAGTAATATTCTCTCCTATTCTTGGGTCATTCTTTAATGCACCCGAAGCTGTTCAGGTTACTAGCCTAATAGCTATTGTGCCCCTTATTCGTGGCTTTATAAATCCAGCCATTGTAATCTACCAAAAAGAGTTGCTTTTTAATAAAGAATTTCAATTACGTTTTACTATATTTCTCATAGATGTAATTATTTCAATAATATTTGGCATATATACAAGAAGTGCCTCAAGTTTTATCTATGGACTTATAGCTTCTGCCATTATTGAAGTAATACTTTCTTATAAATTAATCTCTATTTGGCCAAAATTACAGATAGAATATAAAAAACTTAAATATATTATCAATAGAGGATGGATGATTACGCTTACCGGAATATTCTCTTATTTTGCAGATAATGGAGACAATATAGTCGTTGGAAAAATATTAGGACCAACCTTTCTAGGCACTTATCAGATTGCTTACAAATTTTCAACCTTACCAATAAGTGAAATAGTCAGTGTGGTAAATCAAGTTACATTTCCTGTATACGCAAAATTTTCTGAGGATAAAAAACGTTTATGGAAAGCGTTTTTTAAAGTTTCACTATATAGTTCATTAGCTGCTTTAATATTTGGCGGAGCAATATTCTTTTTTGCAAAACCAATGATACTTATTTTTATGGGAGAGCAATGGATTTTGGCAATACCTGTTATCAAAATTTTAGCAATTTATGGAATATTAAGAACTATTTTTGGAAATTTTGCGCCGCTTTTTTTATCATTGGGAAAGCAAAACTATGTAGCAAAGATGACTTTTATTCGAGTTATTGGGCTTCTTATATTTGTTATTCCATTAATTAAACAGTACGGAATGATTGGCGCAGGCTACGCAATGCTTATCTCAATTTTTATCGAGATACCTGTAATCTTATATTTTCTATATAAACTTTTCAAGAAAAAATAGACACAATCTCGCTAAGCTCTTTTTCAGTCATATCTGGATTATTACCAAAATATAAACCTTGATCATTAACGATTGTGGCATTTGGATTCTCCAGGGCATACCGTTTCATATACTTTTTATAAAAAGGCTGTATAGTAATATCCCCTCCTACAATTGGTCTAATTTCTATTTTATCTTTACATTTATCTATCAATGTATCCCTAATTAATTTTGTTTTACAAATAATAGGCACAGCAAAATTTGATATTTTATCAATATGATCATATCTAATTGGATAATATTTATCAGTTTTATTATATAACTTAGAAAAAAAACGGACAAAATTTTCATTTCTCTTATCTATAATTTCAGTTAAATATTTTAATTGATTATTTCCCAGAAAACCATTAATTTCTGTAGGTCGTAAATTATAACCAAGATCATAAAAGGTATATCTTGAATAAAAGGTAGAGTTTACATTATGCTTAATCCTTACTTTTTCTTGTCTTTTCTCACTAAGATTCCTGTCCCATCCATGAGCGCGTACAATCTTTAGCATACTAAATAAACTCTCGTTATCTGTACACACCATACCGCCTTCAATAGTCGACATATGATGTCCTACATAAAACGAGAACGTGCTGGCTAAACCATAGTTGCCTAATTTTTTTCCTTTATAAATTGTACCTAATGATTCACAGTTATCTTCAATTAAAATAATTTTATTTTTTTCACATAAATTCTTTATTCTATCAATGTCTGAACAAAACCCTAACAGATTTGTTAAAAAGAGCATCTTTATTTTATGCTTTTTAAGAAATTTTTCAAATATTGCAGAGGAAACATTTAGAGTATCAAGTTCTATGTCAATAGGTATAGGTTGTAAACCAAGCTGAATAAGAGGCATGACATTTGTTGACCAAGTTACAGCCGAAAAACCTACTTTATCACCCAGTTTGACCTTTTTAAGATTAAGAAGCGCTTGAATAATTGCAAGATTTGCCGAGCTGCCGCTGTTAAGAAAAACGCAATATTTCCTTTTTTGCCATTTTGCAAAATTTTTTTCAAACATTTCACATTCACGTCCAAAGCTTAATTGGGTAGAAGATAAAATAAATCTACATAAATTATTTTTAGTGTCATGTTCGTTAAAAAAAGTATGCTTTATTAAATTAATCATAATATCTATAATTATAAAC
>CAZJRC010000054.1:0-2714 GCA_964548495.1 uncultured Gammaproteobacteria bacterium
GTATAACTTTACGCCTTTCATCTTTTCTTCTACCCTTTTACCCGCGTCAGCTATCTCTTCTTCCAAGTCTTCCGCTGCGTGCTCATCTCCTATTAGTTTGGCCATCAGCCATTTCTCAGATACTTTATCCAAGTCTTTAATTCCGGATCTGATGTCCGGATATTGGTCAATAACTTGATCATGCAGGGAAGTAGTTATAAAGAAAGCTTCGGGCACTCTTATGCCCGGAATTATCTTAAGCTCCGCGAGGCTGGCTGATTTCCCGCCTACCAAGGCAACGTCTATTGCCCGCGGGTCATCTATGTCAACGATCAACGGCACAGAGGACGCAAGCGTTTCCTTATTAATATGTCTGGCATCAATCATTTTGGGTTTTTCAACTGTCATTTTGTTTAAAATAATAGCATTGATTATGCATGCAGTCGGGACAAACCGCTTGACGCAGGAACAAGTTTTTCAACAACAAAAATCTGACATAGAAGGCAAAGCAGCCTGGTTTTTATTCCACAAAAGTAAGCGCGATTCCTCGTTTGCCGGCGCGTCCGGTTCTGCCTATTCTATGAATATAATCATCATAGGTAGCCGGCGGGTCATAGTTGATTACATGGGTTATGTCTTCGATGTCCAATCCGCGCGAGGCAATATCTGTGGCTAATAAAATTCGCGACTGATTATTTTTAAACTCCTCCAAAGCCCTTTGACGCTGGAACTGAGATTTATTACTGTGGATAGCGGATGCTTTGAAGCCGCGATTGACTAAATCGCGGGAGAGTTTTTCCATGCCCCATTTAGTCCTGCCAAAAATTAATACCTTATCGAAACCTGGCCGGTTTAATAAATCATGAAGTGTGTCTACCTTTGAACGACGACCGGTTAGACGGACAATATTTTGATCAATATTGGCTATCTCCTGTTGTTTGACGGTAATTGTTAGGGGGTTAGTCACAAAATTCTGTAAAATATTCCGTGTTTTGTCATCAACAGTGGCTGAGAAAAATAACGACTGGCGTATTGGGGGAAGGAGGGAGATAAGATACCTTATCTCCTGTATAAATCCTATATCAACCATACGATCTACTTCATCGAGGACAATATTTTGAAAATGAATTAAGTTGAGTTTTCCTCTGACTATCAAATCCTTAAGCCGTCCCGGAGTGCCAATAACAAAATGCGGATTCTGACTGAGCGCGTGTATTTGATGCCTGATATTCGCGCCTCCAATAACAACGGTAGCTCTCAAATTCATGTCCTTGGAAAATTGGCAGAATTCGTCTCTGATTTGAACAGCAAGTTCACGGGTAGGAACAACAATTAAAGCCCTTTGTTCGGGATGCAAATAAGATTTGTTTATGAGTGAAATAAGAAAAGCGGCGGTTTTGCCGCTGCCGGTATTCGCTAATCCAATAATATCACGTCCCGCAAGAATCTGAGGAATTGACTTTTCTTGAATTGCCGTAGGGATAGTATATCCGTGGTCTCCTATATTGCGTTTCAATATATCAACAACGTCATAATCCGCGAAACGCGCAGTTGAAACATGGTCTGTATGTCTATTTGACGCGTGAGCTTTCTTAATGAAAAGACCGGGATTAAGTTTTTTGCTTTTGTTTGTTCTCAGGCGAAAATTTGATCGCTGCGAATGATTTCTATGTTTGAATCTATACATAATTAGCAATTATTAGATTTTATCATGATGGCGGGCGAATATATCTGCTCAAAATGTGAAGTCGTTTAATGTAGAAATAAGATACAATGTCTGAAAATTGAGGTATCTTTTATCTTTTTAAAAAAACTAAATCAATATATAAGCAGATGTATCCGCATACAATCTGCGACAAAAGGCATTATAGCATATATTGAATTACTTAGTCAAACTATGGGGTATTATGACCAGCACTAAGGCTGTTGATAATCCTGCTGTTGCTGATTGCCTCCGCCATACTGGCCTGAATATTTTTCACACTCCGGATCAGACTGATTTTGAGTACAGTAATTTATGCAGGAATTAACATCTGTGCATCCGCCTGGTCCTTTGAAGCCCGAGCTGGTCTGCCCTCCATATTGGCCGGAATACTTTTGACACTCAGAATCAGAAGGATTTGATTTGCAGTATTCCATGCAAGAGTTCATATCCGAGCATCCGCCTGGCCCTTTGAATCCGCCATATTGATCCATCATTTTTGTACACTCAGGGTCTGATTGATTTTCCATGCAATATTCTTTACATGATGCCTGGTCGCTGCAACCCCCAGGCCCCTTAAATCCATCCGCTGATTGGTTGAATTGTTTGCAAGTATTATCATCTTTATGTTCCGTGCAGTATTTAGTACAAGAATCTGCGTCGGAACAGCCTCCGGGCCCATTGAATGAAACTTCAATTCCATGTTCTTTTGCATACTGAAAACACGCGCTTTGATTTGTAGGATTATTACAATATGTCTCACACTCCCCCTTGGAGCTGCATCCTCCCGGGCCGCTGCCTCCGGATTTACGCACAGTATCTATCTCTTGTAAAGACAAAAATCCTGCTTTTTGGGCAAAAGTAAGACACTCATCAAGATTGCCTTTACAATACTTGAGACACTCCTTCTTTGATGTGGATCCACCAGGTGTTTGTCCGCTTTGCGCGAGAGAAATAAATTTCTTAGTATCCTCAACTTCTTTTGCTGTTACAATTCCCAATTCCTGGGCAGCTTTCAAACATTCACTAGAAT
>CAZJRC010000054.1:2742-6575 GCA_964548495.1 uncultured Gammaproteobacteria bacterium
AGTACAGTAATTCGCGCAGGTATCCCTGCTATTGCAGCCGCCGGGCATATTAGTACCTTTTTCTATTGCTGAGGCAATTTTCTTGACTTGTTCAATCTCTTTTGCCGGCATCAAATTATTTTGCTGCGCAAATCCCAAACAATCTTTAATATGACTTGGGTCATCGCAATATTTGGCGATATCACAACCTGAACTTTGCCTACAAAAGCCTGGTCCATCATTATCGGACACTGCTTTGGCAAATTTTTCAGCAACTTGAATTTCCTCCTGGCTTAATAAATTATGCGCCTTTGCAAATTCAAAACAAACTCCCTGTCTATTTTCCAATTTATCACAAAATACCTTGCACTCTGACTGATTTCTACATTCTCCCAACTCTTGCACCGGATAGATGATGTCTGAGGAGGAGGCAAAAATTTTGTGAGCAAAAAGACTAATTAGTAAAATAAATATTATGGTAAATATTTTATTCATATTCAGTCAAATGGATTAGGATATGCCTTTTTGGCAGGATTAGTTTCAACTGAAAAAGGATTAGTCTCGGGGAGTTTGTCCTCTAATGGATTTACAGTCTTAGTGTAAATTTGCTCGCCCAATGAAGGCTTGAGTGATTGCTGTTTATTTAGACCTAGTAAAAATATACTAACAGATACCAGGATGATAACAGTAAGTATAATAATAAATTTCTTCATCTTTTATACCACTATACAGATAGTAAACTTTATAAACTATTCTGTGTCAAGACAGTAATGCAAATATCAGGCTTGTTGTATTTATAATAATAAACGTTTTTATACATATTTAACCAAAGGTGAAGGCAAAAATTTCCGCGTTGCTGTCTTCAAATTCCAACTTCAACATATGCTGACCGGGCTCAGGTAAATTGATAAGTTTATATAATCTGTCAGAGTTAATGATTACGATTCCGTTCTTATTGTCCTTTCCGAAATATTGAAGTTTATTATCAAGATAGACTTTTACTGTTGAATTCTGCTTTGCGGAACGCATAACGAGAAATACTTCTTTGGATTCAAAGTTCAGAAGCAGTTTAGCCCCTTTTTGCGGATTGGCATATTCCTCCATCACACTCCATTTACCCTCATACGCGACTTGATTATTCCCAAGATTGCTTGGGGCAGTATACGTGCTAATTGAGTCTTGTTTAATTTGTTCAAGAGACGCAAAGCGGTCAATACGTCCATAGCCTAAATAAGTTTCAGGAGTTTTAGTTTGAACTGAATATGTCGGATTATTTATTTCATTTGAGATATCTTTGGCTCCGGTTTCATTGAGTAAATCCTGGATTATTTTCTCTGTTTCATCATAAGCGCCCTCGCCAAAATGGGTATAGCGAATAAATCCATCCTTATCAATTATGTATTTAGCTGGCCAATAGCGATTGTCATACGCTCTCCAAGTAGCGAAATCGTTATCCTGCACAATAGGATAGGTAAGTCTGAAATCGGCAATTGCCTGAGCAAGGTTTTTCGCGCTTTTCTCAAACTCAAATTCCGGCGAATGGACTCCGATAATTACCAAGCCTTTATCTTTGTACGTTTCCCACCATTTTCGAAGATAGGGCATTGTTCGCTGGCAATTGATGCAGGAGTATGTCCAGAAGTCGATAATAACTACTTTTCCTTTCAGCTCCGCAAGAGTCAACGGCTTAGAATTAAACCATATTCCTCCGGGAATTAGTTGAAATATTAAACAACGGCTTGCCCATTTCAATTTTTTTAATCTCTTTCCCGCTGTTTTTTTTCAGCTGTTTTTTGATTAATTCGTTGTCTTCAAAGCGGATCAATCCTGCTCCATATTGAGGAAACTTATTTATAATAAAAGACTGAAATCTCCTGTCAATATTGAAGAATATGCCGATAGCAGTGAGGATCATTAACACACCGAACAATTTTTGGATTGTGCCGAGATTGGATAATAGCCATGGGACACGGCGCAGCGCGTTTTGTCCCCCAATGATTATTAAAAACATAGGAATGGAAGTGCCAAGAGCGTATGCCAGAGTGATGAGAAAGGCGTCGAAAGTGACAGTGCCGGTGATGGCAAGGGAGATGACGGAGGCAAGTATCGGTCCGACACAGGGTGTCCAGAGAAGTCCTACGGAAAATCCTATTATCAAACCACCGCCAAATCCTGATCTGTTTTGATTGTTCGGCATGAAGCCTGCCAATTTAGAAAATAACTGCTCAACAATCAGCTGAAACTTCGGGATAAGAAGCGACACTCCGAAACTAGCTATGACAAATACTGAAACAAGTCTGAGTGAATCTGCTGAAATACCGCTCAGGCGAACTATGGTTGAGAGAAAAAGAGTAAAGAAGGTAAAGCTTAATACAAACCCGATAATAACTCCCATGGGCCGTGACTTTCCAATATTTTGACCGCCGATGCTTGAGGAAAGGACAATCGGCAGAATTGGCAAAATACAGGGCGAGAGCACTGTTATAATTCCGGCTAAAAACGCGAAAGATATGAGAAGAATCATAATTTTTGATTAATTAATCTCTGATTCTGGTTTTGAATTATGACAAAAACCAGAACCGCAGACTACTTAATATTAGCTATAAGTTCATCTGTTTGTCCACCGTTCCATTTCGTAACCTCATTACCTTGAGAATCTATTTGGACAAATGTATGCTGGTATGTAATGCCGTATTTTTTGGCTAAATCTTTTTCTTGGCTGTCGGTATCGGAATCGTTATAATTTACTCTAATAACTGTTAGATCAGCTGGAATCTTATTTGAGTTTGCCCTAAAGTCGGCATCAGCCGGTTTACAGATTGGACACCAATTAGCATAGAAATAGAGAACTCTTCTATTGTCTGCTGCTTGATCAAGAGCGGCTTTTGAATACTCAACATAGCGTGAAGTGCTTGATTTCATCATTTTATCATCAGTTTTTTTTTCCATCTCTTCATCCTCTTTTTCCTCAGCCGTTTCTTGTTCGGGTGTTTCGTCTTTTTCAATCTCGCCGTCGTCTTTTTTATCTTGCGTCATCTTTGCCTCATCCACATTTTGAGCTTGTCTATTGGCGATTATTGATCCACCTCCAATAATAATTACCGCGACAATAATAATCCACATTAGATTTTTATTCATATATTCTCACCTCCTCTCATTTCAATATTTAAGATGTCCGTATATTAATCCAAGTATTTTTGCCAACAAACCAATACAGATTGCGAAAATGAGAAATGGGTCAATCTCTCCTTTATAACTTTGCAATATTACACCGATAATTAAAACTGCTATTGTCCCAAAATATGCAAAACGCGAGGCAATAAATTTATGTAGTTTTACCCGCTCATCACCGGGTGTTTCCTTCCAAAGAAAACCTGCTAAAATAATAAACAATACGACAAGGAATGGAATCATAAACGGATGTAATGCTTGGGGCATAAAATAGCCAAGAGGGTTTACGAAAAACACCAATAAGCCGATTAATAAAATAGATATAATAATTTCTCCCAAAAAATTGTTTTTCATATTAAATTTTATAAATAAATATTTCTTCCACCGGTTTTTTAAAAAATTTGGCAATTTTTAATCCAAGCGCAAGCGATGGAATGTAATTCCCTTTTTCAATAGCGATAATTGTTTGTCTGGAAACGCCGACCGCTTTCGCGAGATCTTCTTGAGTGACATTAATTCTTTTTCGCAACTCAAAAACTCTATTAGCTATATGTTCCATGATAATTTTTCAAATGTCAAGTAGATTTAACATCATTATAAAAGATGGAGGCTAAAATGTCAAATGGAGTTAACATTTATTTTTCTTTCTTCGGGGTTATGAAAAGTAAGGCGGGCTTTGAAGT
>CAZJRC010000055.1:0-2655 GCA_964548495.1 uncultured Gammaproteobacteria bacterium
ATTTCATAACTCGACATAGAGGGGCTTAAATAAAATACTCCAGCCTGCATCTTGCCATCAATCCCCATTTTTTTTATCATAAGAAAAAAAACAATTGGATCGCGAATTAGACCTGTTTTTTTTAAGCCTTCGACTATTTCCCGCGTTCCTTCACCCGGCCGTATAATATAAGCTTTTTTAGCGTTGTTTTTAGAATCAGCCGGAGCAACTCCATTTCTCCACCAAATATAAACCCCGATAGAAACTATTGCTGTAATAAAAATTAAGATAAATAACTTCTTCATGTTTTTCAAAATTATTTATAAAATAATATTGGGAAATTATCAAGTGAGTCTCTTGCCTCTTTTAAATTATAAGCGCTTTCACTATAGAGCGTATAAAGCGGACAATGCGGGCTGACTGCTTCGCCAATTTTGCGATTTAAATAAATGCCGCTTTTCTTATATTTTGGTGCTCCTAATATTTTAGCTATAACTGTGGCATTTTTACTATTAATCTGCGTTACATGTCCGTCATGCTTTGCGTTAACTGCGTAGGAGAATTTTCCTGGTTTTAGTTTATCGCTGTTAATTTCAGGATCGCCTCCTTGTGCTTTTATAATCTCCTTCAATTTTTTTAGCGCGTGTCCGCTCTCGAGTATATATTGAGCCCACCACAATCCGCCGTTAAATTCTTTTAAGATTTTTCGTTTTAATAATATATTTTCGTCTGACAAACATAAATCTAAAAGCAAGCCAGCTAAACGCACTGCGCGTATCTCAAGATCATTTGCTCTATCATCACGCCTTTCAAGAACTTTCAGTGCTTCTTTTGTTTCAAGAAGCGGCCCGACTCCTCGTCCGGCAGGTTCATATACTTTATTTATATGTATACGGATCTTGACCTTGAAGCGCTCAGCCAAATACTCAAATTTTCGTTTTAGCGTCTCAGC
Organism: uncultured Gammaproteobacteria bacterium; assembly: GCA_964548495.1. Taxonomy (GTDB): domain Bacteria; phylum Patescibacteriota; class Microgenomatia; order Levybacterales; family UBA12049; genus JAHIGH01. The sequence continues at coordinate 932 of CAZJRC010000055.1, forward strand.
ATCTGATAAACGATGTAGTTTCAGATCATCTCCATAAGGCAAATCAATAACAATATAATTTGCCCCAAATGCTATCTTTTTCGCCATTATAGAAACCAATATTTTGTCAAAACTTTCAAAAAGCAATGGTTCTTCGATTTTTATTAATTCATCATCAGCCGGAGCAATATCCACACTTCCTCCCCAGACAATACAAGCGTTAGTTTTGTCAACAATTTTATAAATTTGTTCCTTTGTAAATACAACCGGTGCCAGCACTTCCATATCATCTGCCGTACCTCCCGGTGTTGTAATAGCTCTTGATGAACTTTTAGGTATTATGAAGCCTGCGGCAGCGATAATCGGCACAATTATTAATGTAGTTCGCGTCCCTGGAACTCCGCCGATTGAATGTTTATCGGCCACAATTCCTTTGAAGCTCAATCGCTCACCTGTTTCAATCATCGCCTTGGTCAAGAAATATATTTCTTCATTACTAAATCCATGTGAATATCCTGAAGCTGCGAAATAGGTTGTCAACACCTGATTGAGTTGTTTATGCGAAATTTGATCCATGACGGCATAAATCTCTTTATAAGTGAGTGGTTTTCCCACAAGTTTTTTTCGAATAGCTTCTAATGCTACTAAACTTTCATTCATGACATTTTCCCCTTAAATTGATCCATAGCACCTTTGAAAACAGATCTGATTACGCTGAAAAGAAAATAAACTATTCCATTTATTACCCGATTAAGCGTAGGCCACATCCGTTTCATGAGTATTACAAATTGAGATTCTTGACGCATTTGAAAATCACCCCTTTCTTATTGTTTATATATTCTCAAGACGTGCTTTAATAACCAACCGTTTCCATAGTGTTCCCGGCGGTGTACAGGTAACAATCGTTATTGAACTCTCATCTCCTTCCTGTGACAGGTATGATGTGTCTGTCGGATCAGTAATCGTGATATTTTTTATCTTATAAATATATTGTTTATGGTTGGATGTAACTATGATATCGTCACCTAAGACTAAATTATGCGCGGTGGCAAAGATAGTTTTATAATTTTTGGGATCGAATAGCGGAGGTAATGTCGAATGGCCAAAAATAGCAGCATTGCCTTTATTGGGCGGAATTGCAGTCCCGGGGAAGTTAACCAAATGGCTGGATAAATCCGTATCAATAGTAGATACAACCGCGTTTATTATTTTTAGCTTGGGAATAGAAATAAAATAATAAGAAATTTGTGTCGAGACTTGCGCTTCTCCAAATGGTGAAGAAGGAATCCAATTTTGCGAGCTTGGATCATAAAGAGTCTGAATTGAACGGGCTGTATTCAACCATAATCCCTGAATATAGCCCTGAGTAATAACATTCGCTTTGGGTATAGGTACGCTTAGGGATGAATTAGCAAATACAGGCTCAATATAAAGTTTCCAGGATATAAAAGGAAAGAAAAAATAACCGCCAAATAGTAAGCCGGACAACAATAATCCAAGTCCGAAAAGGCGGATCACTTTTTTTATCCTACGCGTATCTTTTTTTATATAACGCCGTCTATTGATTTGATGAAACAGTGACAGTAACATGATTGGGCAAGCGGGGAAATAGATTAGCCAGAAAAGCAATATTTGGATTATAAGTGATAACAGTTTTTTCAACCTGTGGCAAATTAGAAATAATATTATTTAAATTTTGCATGGAATTACCGCTAAGCTTTTTGGCGAGTGTGACAGTTTCAATT
>CAZJRC010000055.1:2665-6512 GCA_964548495.1 uncultured Gammaproteobacteria bacterium
GGAAGCATTCAGCGTGAAGGTTGCGGTTATTTCCTTATCGCTTTCTTTTTTAGGATCGTCTATAGCAATATTAATATTCTTTTCATCAAAGGGCGTATAATTCTCATATTTTTTTGTTAAAATTCTTTGTGCGAATTTTTTTTCGTCTTCATCTTGATAGGATAGACCTGTGTAGCTGATAGTGGCTGTAAACTTAACGGATTTTGCCTCATCTCCAGCGTTTTTATCATATTTGAATTTTTCAATCTTAATTGAAAGAACAACAGGTAGAATTAGAGTATCTGCTTGTGCTTTTTTAATTAGCGCCGTGCTTGCCTTTTCTTCCAAATTTTCCAATAGATCGGTTTTTAGTTTGATTAAATCATCTTTTGAAACAACCGCAACAGTTTTCTTAGAGCCGCCGGAAAAAGCGCTATTATTTTTTGCGGCTAAGGAATTGAAATTTGCCACACTGAATTTAGTTCCTGATGGTAGATTATAATTAACCCCTATATCTCCGGCAGTTATATTCGCCTCATTTTTACCTGGTTTTGTCCCTGTAAAAATATCGCCAGTTGCAGAGGCAACTTTTATTTCCTTATCCAACACAAACTCAAGCCCGTTATCAGATTTTATAGTTGTCCCTGCTGATAATGTTACAGTTGAGGCAGTATCGTTATTAAAAATTTCAACAATGCCCTTAGATTTTTCTCCAATATCTTTTTTTCCGGTCGTGCCAATAGTCATATCGCCCTCTATTGTGTCTTTGATTTCTTTCGCGGTCAAAATATTATTCGGGAAATCATTATTGGCTTCTGTTGTAAAGGCGACCGCCTGACTCTCTGTTACATTTTTTGGGCTGAAAGTAAGAATTACGGTAGCGCTGACTTTATTGAAATAAAAATAATATCCAGCACCAATTAATGCTCCAATTATTATCAGAGGCAGAAGTATGGTTTTTAACCAGAAAGATGGAATTAGGCTAACACCCATACTTGGCAGCTTTATTTTAGGAAAAAAATTACCCATAAATCTTCCTTTATTATTATTTTTCTCTAATCCTTTTTCAGAAAGCTGTTCATTATGTTTTTCTTCAGAATCTGATTGAAAATTTTCTAAAGCACCTTTTTTATCATCTGCTTGTGTTTCACTTTGCTCCAGAACGACATCCTTTTTAAGCAAATCTCCTGTTGACTTTTGTTCGTCGGCGGCTTCAATTATATCTTTTCCAACAACAAATCCAAAATCCTCCTCTTTAATCAAGGCAGTATTACTTTCCGTGCGCGATAGATGCTCTGTAGTATGCGGGTGATGACTCATGTCTTTTTTTTCAAGCGCTGTGATTGGGCTTGAATCATAAGTTTTTATCTTGGCTTCATTAATGGGGGCCATCTCAAAACCCATTTGCGCGGCAGCTCCAAATGCTACAGCTCGTCCATCAAAGCCAATAGGCAATACGCTTATTTGCGGCATATGCAAAAAAGGTAAACTTTTACTCCAATGGTAGCCAATGAATTTCTGGACGAGTTCATCGCTTATATCTTGATCATACAAAATAATCCGTGATGGCAATATTTCTACAGTAAAGTTTTTTAACAATGCGTTTACTGTCGAGGGATAATTTTCCTCAAGCGCTCCCGTACTTATTTCAATGCTTTTACCTCCCTTGAAAAGAGTAAGCCTCACATGTTTTCTACCCAGCTCAGCAAGTATTGCTGACAACGGTGCCCCTATTTCAGCTTGCATGAGGTTGGCTATAGCCTCAGATACCACCATGAACCCAATTGGCGAGAGATCAAGAGAGTCACAAACCTTTTTCAACTTTTGTAAAAAGTCTTTTTTGATTTTTTTAGTATCCACATCAATCACATCTTCATGAACGCCAAAGACTGTTTTTCTTATTTCAATATCCGGAGGCGCGATCTCAATCGCGCGGCTTATAGCCTGGTCAATAGTTTCAATTAATTCATCTACCTGTATGAGTTCAATATTGTCAGTAAAAAATTTAGACTTGCAGCTTATAATTTTTATCCTGCCATGTGACTCTGCTAAAACAACAGCACTTGCTTTGTCGCAGTTCAAAAGAAGTGCTAGAAAATAGAGCGTTTTTTCTTTTTTGGTATTTAAAAAGGGTATAGACAACTTCATAATCCAACTACGGCGTATAGCCTCCTTTGTTTATTTCCAATATTCTCCTGTTTTATTATCTTAAACGATTTTAGTTTCCCTGTAAAATCCACGTGCGGTCCGCCGCAAAACTCAATGGAATATACTTTATCAGTATTTTTTGAATCGCCTCCAATAAAATAAATTTTGGATTTCTCGCCGTACGTATCCATGAATAATCCGATGGCGCCTATTTTATGCGCATCGCTGGTCGGAACAAGCTCAAAAGAAACAGGTAAATTCTCTTTAATTTTTTCATTTACTGTGTTTTCTAATTGCTTAACCTGCTCGCCAGTCAATTTTTGGTCATAATTAAAATCAAAACGCAGCCGTTCCGCTGTGATATTTGAACCCGACTGATGTACATGTTTGCCCAACATGTCTCGAAGAGCTTGATGAAGAAGATGCGTAGCGGTATGTCCCATGATTGTGCGTTCTTGATGGTCAGCAAGCCCGCCTGCAAATTTCTGTCCCGCGCCTTTTCTTGATAATTCTTGATGCCCCTTCATCTTTTCGGCAAAAGCCTGCGTGTCAAATGTATACCCAAGACTATCTATTTGAGTTGGAGATAAACCATGTGATGCATACAAGTAAAACGCGTCTTCTGCTGAAATTTGCTTAACTCCCATCAACTCATCACCAATTTGTTTACTTTTATCTACTTCTAAATTATATTTTTTCACAATAAAATGTTTCGCCTTATCAAGAGTTGATGAATATCTCTCTACTTCCTCAAGAATCGTCAGTTTAATGCCCTCATACTTTTCGACCAGGATTGGATCAGTATCTCTATATTGTTCCACAATCGCGTTAATCAAAGGACTTAAATCCCGGCCGTCAAGCTTTGAAAACTGATCATATCCGCGCCTGATAAGTCTTCGTAAAATATATCCTTGATCTTTGTTTGATGGGGTTACTCCGGCAGTAATTATAAAACTACTTGCGCCTAAGTGGTCTGCGATAATTTGCATAGAGCTTCTATTATCGAAATAATTCTTCCCCGTTAATTGCTCAACACTTTTTATTATGCCGGTGAATAATGATGTCTGAAACATATCCGGCTGATTTTCTGTCGCGCCTATAAAACGTTCTAAGCCTCCTCCAAAATCAACATTTTGTTTCGGTAGGGATTTAAAACCCTCATCTCCCTGTTTTTGATACTGCATAAAGACACTATTGCCTATTTCCCAATATCTTCCGCAGTCACAATTCACATGGCATTTTTGGTTTTTAAATTTACTTTTATCATGCAATTTTAGCTCAATGCCAAAATCATAAAAAGCTTCAGTATCCGGCCCGCCGGGTTCGCCAATTGGCATTTTGTCCGGAAGACCGCTGCGAGACCACCAGTTTTTTTCAACACCATATCCAAATATATGTTTTTTTGGATCAAGTCCCGCGTCGATCAAAAGTTGTTGCCAGATTTTGAGCGAATCTTCATCTTTGGGAATATTGTCATTTCCTTTAAGATAGGTAAAATATAAACGATTTGGGTCAAGTTGAAGTTCTTTAGTCAAAAATTCAAAGAACCAGGGAATCTCTTCTTTTTTGAAATAATCTCCCAGACTCCAATTTCCAAGCATACGGAAAAAAGTTGTATGACGGTTGTCTCCAACTTCTTCAATATCTTGCGCGCGAAAACAATTTTGCGCGTTTACCAAACGCTTTCCTTGCGGATGAGGCTCGCCAAGAAGGTAAGGAA
>CAZJRC010000056.1:0-6492 GCA_964548495.1 uncultured Gammaproteobacteria bacterium
GGATTATCCGCCGCGATGAGGGGGGAAATAGGGATGATATATTTTGACGCGCATGGGGATATGAATACAGACGCGACTACCAAGTCGGGAAATATTCACGGAATGCATCTGGCGGCCTTGATGGGATTTGGGAACAAAAAATTGGTGAATGTTTATAAGCAGGGAAAAAAACTAGCCAAAGAGAATTTGATTCATATCGGCGGATGTGATTTTGATGAGGCTGAGCTTGATTTGAGTAAGAGAGAGAGATTAAAAACCTTTCAAATTGATGATTTACTTGTGTATGGATTGGCTCCTCTGTTTGGGATGATTGACGCACTGCAGAGGCGTGTTGCGTATGTATATGTGAGTCTTGATCTTGATTCTATAAATAGTCATTATGCCCCGGGGGCAGGTATGCCAAATAAGGGGGGGTTGACATACAGGGAAATTGTAGCGATAGCGAATTATATAGGTAAGCATTGTAATGTGGCGGGTGTTGATGTGGTTGAGTATAATCCGTTGCAGGATGTAGAGCATAAAACTGCTGAGTTAGGAATTGAGCTCATAGCGCGGTTTTTTGGGAAGAATTATAGCTGGTATACGAATTACCTTAAGAATAATGAACTTTAGTTTTTCTTGAGGACTTGTTTTTCGGTTGCTGTTATCAAATTATCCATAAGCATGGCGACATTGACAGGGCCTACTCCACCCGGGGTGGGCGTGTAGTATGACGCTTTTTTGGCAATATAATCTTCATCATAATCACCTTTTAATTTTCCATCAGAATCTCTGTAAATTCCTACGCCAATAATTATCACATTTTTTTTAATTTTTTCAGAAGTTATGGAGTTTGGTTTGCCAACCGCGGAAATAACGATGTCGGCTTTTTTTATAAGCTTGCCAGGGCTGATAGTTTTACTGTCGATTTGAATAGGATACGCGTTGAGTTTATTGAAATATTTGAGGATTGGTCCGCCGCCGGTTGATCCTTTGCCAATGATGACAATGTTTTGATTCCGCAGCCAAGTTTGAAAACTGTCATTCTGAGCATTTCGACTTTGCTCAGTGTAAGCTCTGCGAAGAATCTTAAGATCCTTCGGCTTTGCCTCAGGATGACGGGAAAAATAAATTTCTTCTAAAATTTTTACTACGGCGAGAGGGAGTGGCAGGACGTAGGGTGAATCAGGATGGAAGCCGTCTATATCTTTCTGCGGATTTATAAGTAATTCAAGTTTTTGGGCGTTTAAATGTTTAGGAAGCGGCCGCTGGATGAGTATGGCGTGATTATCCTGGTCAGCATTGAGTTCTAGAATTTTTTGTTTAAGTTTCGCGAAAGTCACTGATTTGGGATATTTTATGACAGTAATTTTGGTACCAATGCATTCACCCCATTTTTGTTTTTGTTTGACATATGCTTTTGAGGCTGGATTATCTCCTATCAAGATGACTGTCAGGCGCGGTACTATACCATTTTTTTTTAACTCCCCTACCCTATCCTGTAAATCTTTGTATATATTGGCGGCAATTTTTTTACCCTCTATTCTCACTATGAGGAGAATAACATATTTTAGAGAAAAAGTGAACGAGAAATGTTGTAGCTATAAGATTATTAAAAATGTTTTTATTGTTTTGGTTTGAGTTTATATACAGTATCTCCTTGATAACTATTTTTCATTTCATTAAGGTTGGTAATAATTAATGGACGAGCTTGTCCTCCGATTGAAATATAAAGCCCGTCGCTGAGATAAATCGCAAAATGTTTTATTTGGTCAACATAATCAGCCTTTGAATCAACTATAACGATAGTATCTCCAGCATTCATATTTCCATTGTAAAGCGATGGAATCCATTTCGATGTATCAAAATCTGGGGCTTCATACGGTATCTTATTTACAGCGTGAACAAAAGAAGCACAATCAAAATTGTCATTTATTTCATTTTTGCTGGCTAAATAATCAGCCACTCTCTTAAGCATATCTTTTGGTAACTTAATTTCTTTAATTTCATTAGTTTCTCTTAGCCCTATAAATAACGTTTTAGTTCGTGATAAATTTGAAATATTGTAGTAGTCGCTTCCCTTACCAGAATTATTTCTTAAAATATTTAATTCTTTAATTAATGCTAATTGTTTAGTATCAATATTTAAAGAATATACATCATGATCCTTTTCTATGATTAATTTAGTTATTTGAGTTTGAATTTTTTCTTCACCAGATTTTTTGGGATTCTGCGCAGTTAGTGTTTTACTTTCTTTAACAGAATTTGATTTTTTTATTTCTGTACGTTCAAGCATATGTGTATGATACTAAAAAAAAGGGAGGCTGTCAATATTATAGGATAAGTTGCGGAAAGGCGACAAGTTAAGTTACTGATTTTTTTCTATACAGGTGGCGGAGGCGACTTTGTCTGATGGGTCAGAGAAACGCATGAGGATGACCCCCTGAGTATCGCGGGATAATTTGGGTATTGAGGAGATTGCCAGCTTCACGATTTGTCCCTTGCTCGAGGTGATGATCAGTGCTTCGGAATTCAAGGCGGCGACTTGCGCTAAGGCGACATTACCGGTACGGGCAGTTACTTTGGCTACTTTTACTCCCTGTCCTCCCCTGCCTTGAAGAGGAAATTGATTGATCGAGGTTTTCTTGCCCAGTCCGTTTTCCATAATGGTGATCAAATCGGAATTATCGCCCTTTTTTATGACGTCCATGCCTATTACTTTGTCAGACGAATCAATTTTAATTCCCCTGACGCCTGTTGTGCCGCGGCCTAATGGTCTTACCAATGCTTCTGCGAATCGAATAGCTTTACCTGCCTGAGTAATCAATAAAATATCGTTTTGTCCGTCTGTTATTTTACTCCAGGCTAGTTCGTCTTTTGGATCGAGCTTGATGGCTATCATGCCATTTTTGCGGATGTTTTCAAATTCAGTAAGATTTGTTTTTTTGACTGTGCCATCGCGGGTGGTCAAGAATACATAACCCTTTTTAAGATTTTTGTTATGCACAATGAATGATTCTATTTTTTCTCCGGCCTCAATATTCAAAAGGTTGACCATCGCAGTGCCTTTGCTGGTGCGGCTGCTTTCGGAAATTTCGTAGGCTTTGAGTTGGTATACTTTGCCTTTATTGGTGAAAAAGAGAAGATTGTCATGGGTCTGGGCATAACGAATATTGGCAATACCATCGGTTTCTTTGATACTCATGCCGGTTATGCCTTTACCGCCTCGGTGTTGAGTGTGGAAGCTGTTGAGTGATTGACGCTTGATGTAGCCGGTATTGGTAATTGTGATAACCGTTGGTTCATCAGCAATGAGATCTTCCTCTGAGAATTCGCCAACGCGGCTTTTGAATACTTTGGTGCGGCGGGGATCGGAGTATTTTTCTTTAAGCTTTATCAGTTCCTCCTTAATGACATTTAGTATTTTTTCACTATGCATAAGTAAATCTTCAAGATAACCGATTATTTTTTTAACAGCTAATAATTCGTCTTCAATTTTTTGTCTTTCAAGAGCGGCTAAGCGTCTAAGCTGCATATCCAGTATAGCTGTTGCCTGGAGATCGCTTAAATTGAATTTGGCCATGAGGTTGGTTTTGGCTTCTATTTGATCTTTTGATTGCCTGATCAGAGCAATGACAGCATCAATGTGGTCTACGGCGATTTTCAGTCCTTCAAGTATGTGGAGCCTGGCATTGGCTTGCCGCAATTCAAATTCTGAGCGGCGGCGGATGACATTATAGCGATGTTTGATGTATTCCTCCAGTATCAGTTTAAGATTGAGGGTTTGAGGAGTCCCATTGACTAGGGCAACCATATTGACAGGAAAGGTTGTTTGAAGCGAGGTGTGTTTGAAGAGATTATTGAGTACTTTTTTGGGTGTCGCGTCTCTTTTCAATTCTATATAAATGCGCAAGCCCCGACGGTCTGATTCATCACGAAGATCCGAGATGCCTTCAATTTTTTTATCTTTTGCCAGATCGGCAATTTTGGCTATCAGCAGAGCTTTGTTCACTTGCCATTTCCAATTTCTTCGATTTCGGCTTTGCCGCGGATTATTATTTTGCCGCGTCCGGTGATATAGGAGTTTTTGATTTCGGTAATGTCATAAATGGAGCCGGCTGTGGGAAAATCAGGGCCTTTGATATATTCAAGTAATTCGTCTATAGTGACTTCGCTTGAGAGTTGAACTGCGGGCTGTGTTGCGATAATAGGCGTGGTTGAAATAGTTGATTTAGTTTTGTCAAGCATGTAGACAATAGCATCAATGACTTCTCCCAGATTGTGAGGCGGGATTTTGGTAGCCATGCCTACAGCAATTCCTTCGCTACCCATCAACAGAAGGTTGGGTAATTTGGCGGGAAGAAAAACAGGCTCCTGCTCTGATCCATCAAAATTGGGTAAGAAGGAAACTGTTTCTTTGTCAATGTCAATTAGCATTTCAGCGGCTATCGCCTTCATTTTTGCCTCGGTATAGCGCATGTGCGCGGGCGGATCTCCATCAACCGAGCCGAAGTTGCCCTGTCCCCAAATAAGAGGGTAACGCATGGAAAAGTCCTGAGCCAGACGGACAAGCGAGTCATAAATGGGGGCGTCGCCATGCGGATGGTATTTACCCATTACTTCTCCGACGATTTTGGCGCTTTTGGTGAATTTGGCCGCGGCAGTGAGGCCCATTTCGTGCATGCCAAAGAGTATTCTGCGGTGGACAGGCTTGAGACCGTCGCGCACGTCAGGGAGAGCGCGCGCTACTATCACGGACATGGCGTAATTGAGGTAGGATTTCTTCATCTCCTCAGTAATACTTGTTGATTGTAGTTTTCCTATGTTCATAATATATAGTATGAGTTTTGTACTTGGCGCATTGTTGTGTCATAACCTTCGATCTCCGCCAACGTACATTTTAGTATGTCTTACTCCGTTTCTCGATTCTTTCTTGCACTGCATCCAACTACAGAACTCATTAAAAAAATTTTAACTATTGATTTTATGGTATGAGATCCTTCGACTCCCCCGCAAAGCGGGGTTCGTTCAGGATGACACTTCGTGTCATTTTATCGCCTTTTGCAATGCTAAAAGAGCTGTTTTTTTGTCTTTCCAGTCTTTGATTTTCACCCATTTGCCCGGCTCGAGTGTTTTATAATTTTCAAAGAAATGTTTTAGCTTATTTTTGGTAGCGTCGGGAACATCGGAAATGTTTTTATAGACTCCAAAATTTGGATCAATTTTAATAGACGGAACACATAATATTTTTGTATCAATACCTTCTTCATCTTCCATCTCAAGCATACCTATAACAGAGCTTGGTATTATAGTGCATGGCGCTACCGCGTATTCACTAAGTACAATAATGTCCAACGGATCCCCATCTTCCGCAAGAGTCCCGGGGACAAATCCATAATTGAATGGATATTGCATTGATGTATAGAGAAATCTGTCCACAAAGATGGCTCCTGATTCTTTATCCAGTTCATATTTGATATTTGAATCTTTTGGAATCTCTATAAGCACGTTTACCTCTCCGATTTTCGGGTTTTTACCTGATTTGATTTTGGTTAAGTCCATAAATCACCTCCTTTATTTACCAGTTTTTTTAACAATTACCATTTGTCTTTTTATTTCTCTTCCGTCTTTTTGAGCTGCTTCAAAAGGGAAAGTGTGTATAATTTCTGCTCCTTGGCTGTTTAACATGCTAAGAAATTCATTTACAGACTGTACTATTTCTTCAGCTGAATTCTTTAAAATACCATAGTCTTTTTCTCCTACTGCCGGTAATGCAAAAGCGCTCAATCCAACTGGCAATTCGGGAAGCTCCCTTTCTTCAGCCTTATTTGGCGAAGTTGTTATTATAGATTCTTTTGATGTCATATTTTAATCACCCCCTGCCTTTATAAATTTTTTTTAAATATCTAAAGTTGCAGTTATAGCGTTTGTCTGGATAAAATGTTTTCTGGGCGGGACTTCACTCCCCATAAGCATAGTGAAAACCGCGTCTGCTTCCTCAGCGTCTTGAATGTGAATTTGCTTGAGAAGTCTGTTGGTCGGATTCATAGTAGTTTCCCAGAGCTGGTCGGGATTCATTTCTCCGAGACCTTTGTAGCGTTGAAGGGAGATATTGCCTGTGTTTTTTAATTCATTAACAATTCTGTCTTTATCTTCATCATTATAGGCATAACGGATTTCTTTGCCTCGCTGAATTTTATAGAGCGGCGGCATAGCTACATAGAGAAAGCCATTCTTAATCACGTCAGGCAGATGGCGGTAAAAAAATGTCAAAATAAGCGTCTCGATATGTTCTCCATCCACATCGGCATCAGTCATGATGATAACACGGTGGTAGCGCAATTTTTCCATGTTAGTTGTATCTCCTATTCCCGACCCTAAAGCTATGATAAGATTTTTGATTTCTTCATGTTCGATCATTTTGTCAAGCCGGGCTCTTTCTGTATTAAGTATTTTACCCCGCAGAGGCAGGATTGCCTGAAATTTACGATCTCTGCCCTGTTTGGCTGACCC
>CAZJRC010000057.1:0-6445 GCA_964548495.1 uncultured Gammaproteobacteria bacterium
CATGGCGACTTTGCGTTTGCCTAAATCTTCAAAACGATACATGAGGCGCTCGCCTTCATCTCCGTATTTACCGGTCAGGATTTCTTCATATTCAAGAGCAGGGGTTTCCAGCGGTTCAAAGCCATACGTCTCAAATACCTCTTTTAGTTTGTTTATAACAAATTGTCTTTTTTTCGCGTCAATCGGCAGGAAGTCGCGAAAGCCTTTGAGAGTGCGGGGTATGATCATGAGTTTATTATACATTGAAAAGCTCAGGGCGCAAATGGTATAATATGTTTTTGATGCGAAACTAGCGTAAAATTTTTGAATTAGTTAAGCTGATAAAAGCGAGGAGGATGAGAGTATGAAAGAAAAAGAAAGAGTACAGAGTACAGCAAGAGACCCTAAAATATTAGCAGCTGCGATACTTGCGAGTTGGATAGGGTCGGCGGCAGTGGTGGGGTATTTTATGAAAAAATTTGAACCGGAATCGGCAAAAGCGAGCGCAACTCCCGTACGGATTTTTGATCGCGAGGATTATACTCTTGAAAAGATTGGTAATAACTTAATTGTTGAAGAGGGGATAAAAGAGCTTGCAGAAAGTAGCGTACGGAATTTTTGATATCTGTCCTGTTTATTTTTTCATTTTTTCCGCGCGGTCGGCATCTCCATCAAGAATATTTTGAGCAGCTGCAATACTGCCTTTGTTGTTTCGTTCGATTTCCTTAAGCCCGGATGAAGCCATAGCGGTACTTTTTTCGTCGTCTACGAAACGGCTAAGATCTTCTGCTATAAGCTGAGCCGTTGCATCATTTTTCTGCGCTAATAAATAGGGAATAACCTTCTTTGCTTCCGTAGCCGTGTCGATATTGAGCGCCATTTCAGGAAACTGGCGCACTACTATGTTGATATTTGCAATTCCGCGGATAGTTCTTCCGTAATATCGAGCAACATCAGGATTTGCAGGGTCAAATTTGAATGCAGTTTTCAATTCGCCAAAAGACGATTTGGCATTTTCGAGCGAATCAATGCCTAATTCATGCAGCCGTCCATATGCGCCAGAAGTTAGCAGATGAACGCGGGCAAGCATCTCTCTTGGAAGCGGGGACGAAGTAAAAGAGCGGGACTCTTGGATTATATTTTTAAGCTCATCCGGTGAGGCTGTGTCAAGTTTTTTTTCAAAATCATCAGTCCATACCTTAACCGATTCGGAATTTGACTTACCCGGCGGTTGATTGCTAACCTCCTTCTCTGATTCGTTTTTAGAATTTTCAAGAATTTTTCCAAATCCTTTCTCAGGATCATTTTTTTTAATATCTCCAAGCGCTTGTAAGTCCGCTGTCATTTTTTGCGTTTCTTGACTTAATTCACCAGATTTATAATTGTGAGGCTTAGATACTTTTTCAGTTTCTGATGAATTTGTAAATCCATTGTCTTTAGAATAGTCCGCCATGATATTTAATAGATTATATATAATTAGTCATAATTTTAATAAAAAGTCAAATTTTAAAGAATAATTTATACCTCGATGAAATTTTTTGGCGATTTGGTTAGTTGAATAAGCTTATTGTTTTGAATTGTAAATAGGTCTTCGATGCGGATGCCGAATTTGTCAGGTATATAGATTCCCGGCTCAATGGAGAATACCATGCCATTTTTAAGCTTGTCTTTTGATTTTGGTGAAAGTCCGGGAGCTTCGTGGACTTCAAGTCCTATACCATGACCAAGATTGTGGGGGATAGATGGATAACCAAGAGACAGAATATATTCCCGGGCGGTTTTATCTAGGATTGATGCAATAATGTCACGTCGGCGAAGATTTGTAGCCATAGATTCCCGCTTTCGCGGGAATGACGAGGGAGAGAGCGGGAAGGTCAGGGAAGAAAGAGCGCTTTGCAGATAGCTAATTGCCTTTTGTTGCGCGTCAGATACTGTTTGATAGGCTTGTTTTTGCTCCTTGTTGGCAATGCCTAAAAAAATAGTACGTGTCATGTCTGAGCAATAGTTTTCATATTTTACGCCAAAATCCAGCAGGACGAACTCATTTTTTTTGAGAATTCTATTTCCTGTTTTATGGTGCGGGACAGCGGCGTTTTCCTGAAAAGCGATAATTGTGGGGAAAGAAATATCACAATCGTGTTTTCTGATGAATTGCTCAAGCTCAAACGCGATTCTCTTTTCAGAAAATCCCTCTTTTATTTTTGTGAGGATAAATGTGAAGGCTTTGTCACCAATTTGACATGCTTTTTTAATTTTTTCCAGTTCATCATCGTCCTTGATTATTCTAAGTGAGGAAAGATCAATGTGTTTTGTTTTTTTAATTTTTATTTTATTGTGTTCTGCAATAGTCAGGTTGTGAGTATCAATGCCGAGGGTTTTTATATTTTGGGAAGCTACGATTTCCTTTAAGATTTTTTCCAGGTTTGTTTGGTGAGATAATTCTAAGAGATTGAAGCCTTTTATTTTATTTTTTACTGCATGGGAGTATCTAGTGTCAGTTGTAATATAGTTTTCATTTTGAGTAATGAGCAAGAAGCCTTCTCTTTCATTGGATGAAAAATTAGAAAAACCTGAGAAGTTTGTCAGATAGATTATGTCGGAGACGGATGAGATGACGGCCGCGTCTAAGGATTGATTGAAAAGAAGTTTTTTGAATTTTGATAGCCGATTATTCATATTTTTATATTAAATCAGTTGAAGTATTATATCATGTATAGAGAAAGCAGAAGGCAGGACAAGATTATTGCTGGATATTTTTTGCAGAATGTGATTATAATAGATAAAGATATGCCTTCGTTTATAAAATTTGGCAGAAGAATTTCTACTGAGGACGAACGTTCTTTGCGGCGACCTAAAAAACCTCTTTTGAGTCCAACCAGTCCGGAGTTCTTGGAGGAAATTAAAAGAGAGATAGGCGAGCAGGAGAAGGCCGCGAAAATAGATTTTATCGAAACAGATCCTTGGAGAGTGTTTCGCGTGATGAGTGAGATGGTTAATGGCTATGGGGCACTGGCTCGTATACCTCCGTCCGTTACCGTATTTGGTTCAGCAAGACTTAAAGCAGATGATCCAATTTACACATCAATTGTTGAGACTACGAGATTGTTGGCTCAGACAGGTTTTGGGATAAGTACCGGCGGCGGACCGGGCGCTATGGAGGCAGCAAATAAAGGAGCGAAGGAGGGTAGCGGATGCTCCGTTGGATGCACAATAGAATTGCCATTCGAACAGAAAACGAATGCATATGTAGATATTGCCGTTGATTTTCATTATTTTTTCGTGAGGAAAATGATGTTTGTGAAATACGCGGAGGCGTTTGTGATCTTCCCTGGGGGGTTTGGGACACTTGATGAATTATTTGAGTCAGTAACGCTTAGACAGACAGATAAAATTGCAGATTTCCCGATCATTCTTTTTGGTACGAGTTATTGGAAGGGACTTATGGATTGGATTAGACAGACTATGCTTGGGAGTGGGAAAATTTCTCCTGAGGAAATGGATATACTTAGATTAACCGATTCTCCCGCGGAAGTGGTTGAGATTGTGAGGAGCGCGTACAATACTACTAACCATAAGGTTAGCAATCACAACGCTTCAACTAGTTAGTCTTCTGGCTGGAACGTGAGGCGGGTGGAGTTTCCGTTAGATCTATAGATTCCGGGATGATTATTTTGGGATTTTTGGGAAGATCAGGGAGGCTTAGGATACGGCTGGCGACAAGAAGGCTAGCATCTTTTTTATCAGGAAAGCCTGTTATGAGTACGTTATCTCCAATGCTTAATTTTGAAAAGCCGATTTTTTTAATCCCTTGTTCTTTGCCGCCCATAGAAATAAGTGTTATAGTCTGAACATCAACTTTGGTTTGTTTTCGATTTTCTGATATTACCGAAATTGTAAAGTTTTTTTTATCCAATTGCGAAATCCGGCCATAGAGGTATACAGGCGTGACTATTGAATCAATAAATCTGGCAAGGATCCTGCGTGATTGTTTGTTGTATAGTCCTAAGACGTTTATTTTGGTTCCTTTGACGAGATCAGAAAGGCCAAAACTGTTTTTTGCCGATGGGGAGGAAAATTTAGTTATTTCGTCTACGTCGATGTATCTTGTTTTTCCAGCCAGATCGGTGAAGGCAACCTGATTGCCGGATGTGTCGGTAACAATCCCTATGACACCTCTTTTTTCCACAAGATTTAACTGCGCAACTCTGGAGGCAATCCGTTCTTTGAGTTGATTTATTTGTGTATTTAATTCTTCGTCCAGTGCTTGTTTGGCAGATGAGGAGGACTCAGATCGAGTTGTTGACGTTTTTGGTAGAGCAGAGGTAGGCTGCTCGGTAACGGCATATGCAGAAAATATATTGAGTGAAGCTATGCTTATTATAAATATTATTACTAAAAATAGTTTTTTCATAATAGTTTGAATGGGATTTAGAAACTTTCTGTTGTATATGTTACAGACCGTACTATTTTCTTTTCTTCACCGCTGGGGAATATTGCTAAAATTTGAATCAAGTTATTACCATTTTCAATTATAGCTGTAAGCGTAAAATCTCCATTGGACGCGGGTGTTATAACCTGATCGTTGTTTTCTGTGGTTACGATTATAGTAGCAGTGGGCGATGTTTTACCTGTAATGACAATTTTTTTACTATCTACAACTGACTCGTCTTTTGGCGTTTCAACAGTCAAGAAATTTTCATTATTAGGCGAAGGGGTGGGGGTTAATGTGGCTTGGGTTTTTATAGAGATAGTTTGAATTTTCTCCGCGGGGATTGTTTTGGCCATTTGATAGAGATAGAAAGCTATGCCCGCGGCTATTAGTCCGACAAAGACAGCTACTATTGAAAGAATAATTTTTTCACCGTTCATAGATAAGGGGCAAGGTAGAGTTTATGATACGTTATAACTCAAAGCTTGTCAATATTGGCGTATTTGTGTTAGTATGTGGTTTGTATGGAAATCGCTATCCTTCCTCAAGATTGTCTAAAGATAAAATCCAAGCATGCTATTTTAATCGTAGATCCATCCACTAATGCTTACGTTGAGAGTAAAACAGATAAGCCAATGGCATCGGCGATAATCGGCTTGAATCGCACTATTGATCAGATGCATGTTACGCCCGCGGCAATTGTAATTAATGGTCCTGGCGAGTATGAAATAGGAGGCATAAAAATTAACTCCAGCAGTATAGGGGTCGATGTTATTTATAATCCGAAAGTAGACGGCATAGAAATTCTTTTGGGAAAAATTACATCATTGGAGAAAATGCAGCATAAATTAAAAGAGCAACCTATAGTCATAGCTTATATTGATGCTTTGATTGATGCTTCGTTTGTTACTGCACTCGCGACAAATGTTGTTATTTTTTATGGAGAGCTGGCGTCAAAATTAGCAGAATCATATAGGCGTGGCAATGTAGTGAGTCGTTCGAAGTACTTGGTTACAGTTGATAAGTTGCCTCAAGAGGCGGAGACAGTGCTACTCGAACAAGCAAATTAATTATGGCAATAAGGGTTCTTCCCCATGATGAAACAATAGAGCAGAATATTCTTGGCGCGATATTGATAGACAAGGATGCCATTATTTCCGTGTCCGAGATTTTGACTCCTTTAGATTTTTATAATGAGACAAACGGAATCGTATATGAAATAATGCTCTCTTTGTATGAGGCACATCGGCCTATTGATTTGATAACTACCACAGAGATGCTTAAGAAGAATAAACGTTTCAAAAAAGTTGACTCAAATTACTTGATTGATTTGACTGAAAAGACGATGACTGCCGTAAATGTCCGAGATTACGCGTTTATAGTAAAAGAGAACGCGACAAAGCGTAAGCTTATCCACGCAGGTCTTGATGTGGCGGAACTGGGATATTCGGAGGAAAAGCAAGTAAAAGAAATTTTGGAAACGGCTGAAAGCGCGATTTTTTCAATTTCTCAGAAACATATGAAGGGCGGATTCGTGCCAATCTACACTTACGGAAAGTTTTGATAGAATTGACGAGTTACATCGAAAAGGCTTGGGACTCAGGGGTGTCAGAACCGGATTTAGCGATTTGGACAATATGTTGTCTGGCATGCAGAAGTCTAATCTTTTAATTTTGGCGGCCAGGCCGGGACAGGGGAAAACAGCACTAGTTTTGAATATCGCGCAGCATATAGCATTGACAGATAAATTGCCAGTCGGGATTTTTTCTTTAGAAATGAGTAAAGAGGAGCTTGTTGACAGGTTTCTCATCGCGCAGGCCGATGTTGACGCGTGGCGTCTTAAAACGGGACGATTGTCGGAAGATGATTTTGGTAAAATTTCGCAGGCGATGGGAGAGCTGGCAGACGCGTCATTATTTATTGATGATACGCCTGGACTCAGCATAGTTGAGATGCGCAGCAAAGCAAGGAGGCTACAGATGGAGCATGACTTGGGCTTGCTGATAGTTGATTATTTGCAGCTTGTAGATCCGGGCA
>CAZJRC010000058.1:0-5262 GCA_964548495.1 uncultured Gammaproteobacteria bacterium
CCCCTATTATTTGGCGTATTTGTTTGAGTGTTTCTGGATATGTAGCGCCGACAACCAGAAGGCAATTATTGTTTGTGTTCCAATCCGCAGCTACCTTATTGGCTATTATTTTGTAGAGAGGTTCGCCTCCAATTTTTAAATCCTGAAACTCCCCTGCTCCAGGGTTTGAGGTTTTACAGAGAATGATACTGCCTTTTTCTTTGAGATTTAAAAAAGGAAGAAGCGCTTCCCTGCCGAGGTATGGATTTAGAGTTATAGCGTCAACCCCTAGATAATCATAGGCATAAGCAACATAACCTTTGTTGGTGTTGCCAATATCAGCGCGTTTGGTATCTAATATAATCGGGATTTCGGGATAGGTTTGTTTGATATAATGACAAGTCATTTTTAGTTGCAATATTCCCCTATCTCCCATTGCTTCGTAGAAAGCGGAATTTGGTTTGTACGCGCAGATGAGATCGCGGGTTATATCGATAATTGCTTTGTTGAATTTGAAAAGTGGATTTTCGCTGCCGGATTTTATTATGGCAGGAATTTTGTCCAGATCGGGATCTAATCCAATACAAACTAAAGAATTGTTTTTTTGAGTAATTTTATTTAATTTATTTTGAAAGGTCATAAATGTTTTGTTTATATAGATTCCCGCTTTCGCGGGAATGACGTTGAAAAAGTAATCTTTTTTATTTCTTGGGCGAGATAGGGATTCCACATAGCGCCGGTGGCGGACATGATTGAATCGGCGCCGGCTTTTTTGTACTCGCGATAATCTTGAGAATTTATCACACCGCCTACACCTTCTATTGAAAATTTGTATTTTTTTTTGGATTTTATTTTATGAAGCTTTTTCACCATTTCCAGACCAGCCCATTTGATCGCGGCGCCGCAGATACCGGAACGGAGTCTGTTTTTGCCGGGTAAGGCCTGCTCCCCTTTTTCATCAAGTATGGTTGCCTGAAGCGTATTGATAGCCGCAATGGAATCGGCATATTCGTTGGCAACCTCAGCAAGACTGTTTAATTGTTTGGAATTGGAATAATAACCAACTTTTAAGATGAGCGGCGTGTTGCTGATAGTTTTTCTAATGCCTTTTACTATTTTTTCAGTGACTTCTAAATTGTAACAGACTAAACCTTCATTACCTATGTTGGGACAGGAAAGATTTACTTCCAGTATTTTCGCGCCTGTTTCATGGGCTAATTTAGCTGCCAGGATATAATCGTTGATAAATTCGTTTTGAGATTGGTTTTTTCTCACTGTACCCATAAAACTGAGAATTAATACTTGTCCCCTATTGGCGTAAGTAATTGCTTTTTTGACATCTGCCTGCCAGATTTCTGGGTTTTTAGATGGAACGCCGAAAGAATTGGTGATAGATAATGGCTCATTGTAAGCCCTATCCGTTGTGATAGGATCTTTTAATTTTTTAGTGTTTAAGTCTCCGTCGATATTTACAGAAAGTATATTGGGAAATGGATGACAAGGATAGAAATTGCTGCGGACTGTTTTGTAGACGACAATATCAAATCCTTTATCAAAAGCGGATTTGGCAAAATTGCTATTGAGGATTGGGCCTGCCGGTATGCCGAAGGGTAGATAAACTTTTTGTCCGAGAAAGTCGTATTGCGGTTCCCCTATTTGTTTGAAAATTTTGCCATCGGCAAAGCCACCGAATGGGCCAAAGTCATAATTTTCCTCGTAGGATTTATACGGATCGTAAAAAGGAATATGAAACATTATTTTTTTGTGTTATATATTATATTACCAAATCCAGGTTTGACCAGTATTTTATCATTTTCAAAAATTTTGATGCCGCGGAGGACGACTTTTTTGATTTTGCCTTTGACTTTCCAGCCATGAAACGGCGACCAGGCACATTTGGTGAAAAGATTTTCGTTGCTGATGATCCATTCTTCGTTTTCGTCAATTTCGATATGAGTTGGGTTTTCGGAATGACAAATGTTAAAGATTTTGGCCGGGTTGGTGTGGCAGAGACGTATAATGTCTTTAATGGTAATTTTCTTTTTGTGGGCGGCGGTTAATAGTAACGGCAGTGTTGTTTCTAGGCCAGGAAATCCGAAGACGCTTTGCTTTTTGTCTTCTAGAGTATGCGGAGCGTGGTCGGATTCGATTACATCTATGTATTTGAGGTTTTGCCAGAGAAAGTCCACGTCGGATTGCGGCTTGAGAGAGGGTTTGACATTGTAGGGTAATGGACGCCACCTTGAAGGAGTCCTTCGGACACCTTCCAGGAGTCGTCTATCTCCGTTTAAAAATAAATGGTGCGGGGTGACGCCACAGGTCACATTCCAACCTTTTTCTTTGGCTTTTAAGACTATTTGAAGTTCTTTTTTTGAACTAATGTGGCAGACATGAATTTTTTGTCCTACTTCATGCCCGATTTTTATTATTTTTTCCAGTATATTTTCTTCGGCATGTACGAGAATGGGTGTCTGGTTCCATGCAAGACAGATGTTGCGAAATACTTTTTCATCAATTAAATAATTACCCGTTGTGGGGTTGAGATACAATTTTAAACCAAGCACATGGGGTTTTACTTTATCAAATTCTTGTAGATTATCACCAAGAGAGCCGAAATAGAAGCCGAGGTCGCAGACGATTTTGCCGCGCGCGATTTTTTCTTTGTTCAGGAGTATTTCTTCTGTAGTGACTGGAGTTGAATTGTTGGGCATATCCATGACCATAGTGAATCCGCCGGCGAGAGCTGCTTGCGTTCCAGATAGGAAATCTTCCTTATAAGTTTGCCCAGGATCGCGCAGATGCACATGGGGGTCAATAAGGCCGGGTAAAGTCAGCATAATTTAAATATTCACGATCTTGATTTGATGATCCTATATATTATATAGATTACAAATATTATAATTGCAATTATTATTATAATTATAATGACAGCAATTGTAATATTCTGGATTTGCGAAATTATGTTGGTTTTGCTTTGAGTTTTCTGAGACGACTTTATTACTGATTCCAGTTTTTGTTTAGCATAAATGAATTTTGAGCTCGAATCCTCGAAGGCTGACTGATTGATTTTCTTAGATGGTTTAATCGCAATTGAGGGCGTGATAATTACCGATGGTGCTGGTTCTAATTCTAAAAATGATATGGGCATGACTTGCCCTTGCATTACAATATTATTTGATGGCTTTTCTGGATTTTGTGTTTGTTCTTTTGTAGCAAATAATCCTGAAAAACTAGCATAAGCTGAAAAAGACGTCTTTCCTAAGCTGAGATCGCCAATGAGTATGGGTTTTGATTCTTTGCCGATAGAATTGCCCCATAAAAGATAATACTCGCCTTCCGGCTCTACGGGATATATTAGGCTTTTACATGAGATAAGAAGTTGATAATTAACTTCCCTATTAGGCATGATTGACATCGCGTAGCATCGACTTTTGGATCCATTAACACTTTCGAGTTCTATAATTCCTTCTGCGGCTTTTGCTTGGGTTATTGGTAAAAGCGTAATAATAGATAAAAGTATTATGAAAATTAATGTTTTTTTCAGCATAGCAATATTATAGGCTATTTTAGTTTAGAATTCAACTATTTAGCGAGATGGGGGATAATTTGGTAGTTATTTATATTCATCCCAGGATTTGATTTCCAGGCCATTCAAGCCTTTGCTTACAAGCGCTTTGATAAAAAGCTGAGTACTTTTGATTTTGGTAAGGATAAAAATATTATTATCTACAGCGGTTCTGCGGATCATGTAATCGTCGTTAATTTCTTTTTTGATGTTTTTGTCGGTGATGTTTATTGCCAGATCGATTTTTTTCTGCTGAAAGAAATCAATTATATTGGGATGTTTTTTTTCGTGAATTTTGTAGAGAATTTTTGTTGTTATGCCATTATTATTCAGAAATTTGGAAGTTTTTTCGGTGGCGTAAATCGGCAGACTGAGATTAGGTAAAAGTTTGGCTGTTGCCAGGAAGGCATGTTTTTTTAGATCTCCGCCTATGCTGACAAAAATTCCTTTTTTTGGGATTTCGGGCATGACAGACAGAATGCTTTTGAGGTAGGCCTCGAGATCATTGCCGAAGCAGGCTACCTCACCTGTTGAGCCCATTTCGACACCCATCTTTGGATCCGCGTTGGTCAGACGGGCGAAGGAAAATTGCGGTACCTTCACCGCGCAAAAATTAATATCGGGTATATTTACTCCGGGTATGTCTTTATTAAACAGCGCTTGCGTGAATATCTTGATGAGATTTATGTTTGTTACTTTGCTGACGAAAGGAAATGTGCGTGAGGCGCGCAGGTTGGTTTCAATAATATAAATTTCATTATCGCGCAGAAGGAATTGGATGTTGAATGGTCCGGTGATTTTTAATATTTTGGCAATGCTTTCGGCTGCTGTTTTCATCTTTTTTCGCAGCGCTGTACTTAAAGTTTGCGGGGGTAAGACTATGGTCGCGTCTCCTGAGTGAACGCCGGCGTATTCAATGTGTTCAGAAATGATAGCTGCTAAGACAATCCCGTTTTTAGCAACCGCGTCGAGTTCAATTTCTTTAGCTCTCTCAAAAAATTTTGAGACTGTAACCGGATATTCCTGCGAAATTTTTGTAGCATACTGAACGTATTGCTCGAGGTCTTTGTTTGAGAAACAGACATTCATGGCAGATCCGGATAATACGTAAGATGGTCTGATGAGGACAGGGAAACCTACATCTTCCGCGAATTTTTCCGCCTCAAGGAGTGTGGAAAATGTTTTCCAGGCGGGTTGTTTAATATTTAGTTTATCAAGGAGATGGGAAAACTTGCTTCTGTTTTCCGCCAAGTCAATATCGTTGGGGTTTGTTCCTAAGATGCGCACACCCTGGTCGTGCAGGGCTTTGGCGCGATTGTTGGGAGTTTGTCCGCCTACAGATACGATGATCCCAAGAGGATTCTCAAATTCGTAAATGTCCATTATGCGTTCAAAGGTTAACTCTTCAAAGTATAGTCTGTCTGAAACATCATAGTCAGTCGATACTGTTTCAGGGTTGCAATTGATAATAATTGATTTTAAGTTTTGCTCTGCCAGCCCAAATACAGTATTTACACAGCACCAATCAAATTCTACAGATGAACCGATACGATAAGGGCCTGAGCCTAGAACCATGACGCCTCGTCCCCCTGATTTTTGAATATCGTGGTGATTGGCGTTATAGGTAAGATAGAGATAATTCGTCTTGGCAGGAAATTCGGCAGCTAAAGTGTCGATTTGTAAGACGCTGGGGAGAATATTTAGCTTTTTTCTTAATT
>CAZJRC010000058.1:5272-6429 GCA_964548495.1 uncultured Gammaproteobacteria bacterium
CAGTAACTCCGATTAGTTCACCAATTTTTTTGTCTGAGAAGCCAAGCTGTTTGAGTTTTAAAAGATGGGGCTTGGATAAAAATTTTAATGATAACTTTTTTAGGCTTTCTTCTTCGTTGATTATGTTTTTGATGCGGTATAGGAACCAGGGGTCGATGCCGGAGCGTCTATGTATCTCATCAATACTGAGGTTATTACGGATTGCCCTGGCGAGTAAAAACATTCTTTTTGGTGTTGCTGTGGTTAGATTTTTAAGGATATTTTTTTCTTCATCAAAGAGCCTCTCGGATGAAGCGCCTTCAAATTCCAGATCCAGCATCCGGATCGCTTTTTGGTAGGCTTCTTCAAATGTGCGGCCAATACCCATTACCTCCCCTACGGATTTCATGCTGCTGCCAAGAGCAAGACTGGCGCCTTTGAATTTTTCCAGATCCCAGCGGGGTATTTTGACAACTATATAATCCAGAGCCGGCTCGAAGCAGGCTTTGGTGACACTGGTTACTTTATTTTGCAGGTCGGTTAGTTTGTAATTGAGTGCCAGTTTGGCCGCGATATAGGCTAGAGGATAACCGGTGGCTTTACTTGCCAGGGCAGAACTACGAGAGAGACGGGCATTGACCTCGGTGACGTAATAATCGAGTGCCGGACCGCGAGGGGGAGTCGTGGCTTCCGCTCCGCCCCAGCCTGTCACCCCCGAGGTGCTTAATCTTGGGTTGAGGGCGAATTGGACGTTGCACTCCCCTACTATTCCCAGACTGCGTACGATACTTATCGCGGCTGAACGCAGCGAGTGGTATTCGAAATTGGTGAGAGTTTGGCTGGGGGCTACCACAATAGAATCTCCTGTATGGATTCCAAGCGGATCCATGTTTTCCATATTGCAAACAGTCACGCAGTTGTCGTAAGCATCGCGGACTACTTCGTACTCGATTTCTTTATAATGATGCAGGTATTGTTCAATTAGGACTTGATTAGAAAAAGATAAAGCGCCTTGAACGATTTTCTTGAGTTCATGAAGATTGTCAGCTATCCCACTTCCTTGTCCACCCAGAGCATATCCTGCTCTTATCATGACTGGAAATCCAAGATCATTGGCAATGCTTTCGGCTTCTGCTATATTAGTTGCCGCGCGTGAGCGAGGAGTCGGAATATTGATT
>CAZJRC010000059.1:0-4870 GCA_964548495.1 uncultured Gammaproteobacteria bacterium
CAATTTATTTTTGTGTTCATAGATTCTTCTTTCCAAATTACTTGTCACACCAGTATACAAAACTTTATTGTTCCAAGTTGTAATAATATAAACCCAATATGATTTCATTTTAAAGATCCTTCGGCTTTGCCTCAGGATGACACAGGCTACTTAACCCCTGATTAAAGATTATTCGTGATGCTTAGAATGACAAATTATTTATAGCATTCAGATTATTTATTATCATAGTTAATGGTTAATCTTCTTTTATTTTCACAATTCTCCCCTTGCACGGCAGGTATTTTTTTATTTTTTCCGGCCATTCGATGGCGAATATATTTTGCAGGTCATTTATCAGCTCAAGCAAACCCAGTTCCTTGATATCTATTTCGTTTTTTATTCTATATAAATCAACGTGGTAAAAAAAGCTATGACTCATTTCATATGATCTCATAATGATGAATGTAGGGGAGATGATTTTATTTTTAATTCCTAATCCAACGGCAAGTCCCTGAATGAAGGTTGTTTTACCGCTTCCCAGGTCTCCGAAAAGCGCTAAGACACTAATACCGTTGAGTTTACCGACGAAATCAGCTCCTAATTTTTGAGTTTCTGCATATGAATTGGTGATAATTGTTTGCTTCATGTTTGTTGATTTGATTTTTTAATTTTTAGGAAAAATATTATAGCAGATACAATAAGGACGATTGCCGCGCTAATAGATAAAATCAAGACAGGTAATTGTTGGTCTGATTTTTTTAGTGTTTTTGTTTTGGGTGCAGGCTTAGATTTTTTTGACAATGGGGTGAGTGAAGCTGAATGAGTGCTAATTCCAAGTATCGATGTCGGTAAGAATCTTGGAGTGGTTTTGATTGAAGGTCTGATTGTTAAGGATGTAATTTTTGTTGGAGTTGGAGTTTTTGTGGGCGTAGGGGTACGTGTTGGAGTTGGGGTGTTTGCAGGAGTAGAAGTTTTGGCTGGGGTGGGGGTTTTTGGCGGAGTAGGAGTTTGGGTAGAAGTTGGAGTTTTTGTTAGCGTAGGTATTGGTGTCTGTGTAGGTGTGTTTGTCGGAGTAAGAGTAGCAGTTGGTACAATAGATGCTGTGTTGGGTTTGCCGGATGTTGACGCGGCAAAGATTACCCATTCCTCTCCCCCATCGGTTTTTCTACCGGCTGTTTGACCTTCGCCCGGGGCTGTTATGTCATTTCCTGTTTTTCCGTAAGTAACTTGATCCGCGGGAGTCTGATTTTCATCACAGCCAAAAAATAGTTTAATAGTGTCTTCGTCTATATTTAATTTATCATCCCAATTAAATGATATAAATTCGCCCGATAATAATATGCCTTCTAATACTAATTTATTTGTTTTGGAATCATCTCTGATACAATATTTGCTGAGATCAATTTCGTTAGAATCAGTGTTGTATAACTCTATCCAATCATCTGTCCTGGTGAATGAGGAAAATTCGTTTATGTATAATTTTGCGTACGCAGTTGGCGATATTGAGAGGAATAATAAAATGCCAGTTAATATTACTATTGTTAATTTATACATATTTTAAAGAAATTTGATGATTCTTTATTTAGTATAGGAGTTTGGCGATGATGAGGAAAGATGGTAAAATCAGGTTCTTAGTTTCCAGCCTATGGTGAAGAGGTGGATGGTGAGACTGAGCAGAACGATAATTGAGACGGCAATTATACTGATGCCGACAGAAATATTGGTTTCGTGAAAACCGGTCATGGAATAACGGATTCCGTCATTGAAATATAGGAGCGGATTGAAATAGGCGTAGGGCTGTAAGTAGGCTGGCAGCATTTTGACGGAGTTGAACATCCCGCCCAGAAATGAAAGCGGCATGAGGATAAATGTGTTCAATAGACTAAGCTGTTCAAAATTGTTTGACCAAAGCCCAACAAGTATGCCCAGAAGACCGAAAATTATTGATACACCTACAATATAAAATAAAAATAGGGGGAAATTGTATATGGAGACGGAATTAAACAGCATGCCTATGATTAAAACTCCTATTCCGATAATTACTGCCCGAGCCACAGCTCCCGCGAGGTAACCAGTGACCATTTCTATGTGGGACAATGGAGCGACAAGCATCTCTTCAATATTTCGTACAAAACGTTGGAAATAGACTGATGAGGATGATTGAGAAAAAGCCGAAGTGAGCACATTCATCATAAGAATGCCGGGCAGAACGAATTGAATATAGCGGATACCTTCAATGGTATTAATTCTGCTTCCTAATACAGAACCGAAAATGAAAATAAAAAGGATGGCACTGATCCAAGGAGTTACAAGTGTTTGAATCGCTACTCGCAGGAAGCGCTGTATCTCTTGTTTAATTAACGTATTTAATCCAATCCAATTCATATTGTATCTTTTGGTATATTTTTTTGCAGGCCATGTACTTTTTCGTAACTGTTCAGGGTTCTAACACGCCAGTCTCGAACAAGTCTAGAGATTCTTCGTACCTTGTGCTCAGAATGACAAATTTGTGTCGGAAGCGTGAACTGTTACTAAAATTATTGTGTTAGCCTTAAATAAGTTTCTTCCAGTTTTTTTCCGTTGGTCATGAATTCGCTTTTATTGCCAATTTTGACAATTTTTCCTTTATTTATAATCGCTACACGTTTAGCTAATGCTTCAACTTCTTCCAGATAGTGTGTTGTCAGGAAAATTGTCTTGCCTTTTTTATTGAGATCGCGTAAATGCTGCCAAAGTTCTATGCGCAGGTTAACGTCTACACCCGAGGTAGGCTCATCAAGTATGAGAAGATCAGGATCGTGTATCATAGCACGGGCGAGCATAACACGTCTTTTAAGTCCGCCGGAGAGTTCGCGAAATGCTTTATTGGCGTGATTTTTTAAATTAAATTGTTCCAGAAGTTCCCCTATTCTTTTCTTTCTAGCGTTACCCGGCATGCCATAAAATCCCGCGACATTATCTAAAATATTAGTAACTTTACCAAAAAAGTCAGTATTGAATTCCTGCGGAGAGAGTCCTATTTTTTTACGCGCTTCACGGTAATCTTTTACCACGTCAATACCAAAAACATTTATAGTACCTTCTTCCATACGTCCAATGCCGGTTATAAGTTGTATAGTTGTGGTTTTACCGGCTCCGTTGGGGCCAAGAAAAGCGAAAAATTCCCCCTTTTTTACTTCAAGCGAAAGGTCGTTTACGGCTATAGTTTTGCCATAATGTTTAGTGAGATGCCTGATCGAAAGAGCCAAAGCCATGCGGGAATTATAGCAAATAAGATTATCGCATGACAACTTTTTCAGTTTCTACTATCCGCGCGGCGGGATATCTCTCTCTAAACGAAACTTTATGCCCGTTGGGTGTAAATGGATCATTCATTATGTAATTTCCATCCGAGCCGCTAATCAGAACCAGAAAGTGATCAGCAAGGCCGCCCCCGTCATAGCTAATGCCTATAATAACAGGATCGCCTGCGGCAAGTACGCTGTCGATGGATGAATAAACTCGAGAAGACGGCGTGCCATCCGCGATAATATCCTTTTTTAAATAGGCTGGATAGTATGAAGCAAAATTGCTTGAAATGCTATTAATTGTCTGCGGAGTCACTGATTTGTGACCATAGTGGGTATAAACCATGGCCATAGATGCAACAAGACATCCATCGCTTGCCAAGGTGTATTGTGTTCCATTTAGAAATGATTCTCCCCAAAGGGAGTCTCTTTGATTATAATAGCATCCCCAATCATCGCATACTGTTTGTCCGCTTAAAAGAGACGCGCCGCCCTGGCTGGCAGTGAAACGACCAAAGGCTTCGAGCTGAGCTTTGGCTTGAGACAGCAGTCTTTGATAATTTTCTTCATCTCCTTGTGTTTCGACAAGTAATTTTTCTTTTGAGTCTTTTTCTCTATCAAGTTCCTGGTTATATTCTTCGAGCTGAGATTGGAGCGCGACAATTTTTTTCTTCTTACCTTCCAGAAGTGTTTTTTGCGCCGCGTAATCTACTTTGGATTGTTGCGTATTGTAGAGTAGTTCCTTATCATGCTCCTGCACAATACGCAGATAATTTTCTCGAGAGAGAAATTCACGTATATTGTTTGAGGCGAGTAATATCCGGATTGGTTCTATCTCCCCTGCTTGATATGTGGCTTTAATTCTGTTGAGCAAAACTTTGGTGACATTATTCAAAGACCGTTCGAGGTTTTTTATTCTTTGTCCGGCTGAGTCAATATCTAATGTGGTTTCGTTAATTTGCCCTTTTATAGAATTTATACGGTATTGTGTTAATTGAATATGGTTATCCATAACATCAATTTGTGAGGAAAGCGAATCTTCTTTTTTTTGCAGCTCATTTACTTTTTGTTCCAGATCGTGAATTTTGTCGTTAAGCTGTTTTAAGCCTTCGTTATTATTTGGCGTCGGCGTAGCGGTTGTGTTGGGATTTAATGTTGAAGATGGGGAAGCGTTCGGAGATAAATCTTGGGCAAATATGCGATAGGTAAAAAATAAATTAATATATATGCTTAGAAACAAAATTGAAAGTATTGTTTTTATCTTCATACCCTTTTATCTCTTATTTTATCTACTGGATTCCTCGGCTTTGCCGGGAATGATAATTTTGTAAGATGTGATATACTTATTTAAGATAGCGGAGAACCGCGATAGCACTGGCGAACGCTCCAATTACTAAGGCTAAAATCATTTCTCCAATAAGTAATTCAAGCATAAATACAGAAGATATTGGCAAGAGCGGGATGTCTTTTAGGAAGGGTTCTAAATAGGGAGCGGCGTATAGTAAGACGCCTGCTGCTAATCCCCATCCGAGAACCGTTCCAATGAGTCCATAAAAAATACCCTCCAGAATAAATGGCCATCTTATGTACCAATTTGTGGCGCT
>CAZJRC010000059.1:4919-6220 GCA_964548495.1 uncultured Gammaproteobacteria bacterium
CATAATCTCAATCTCTTCTTTTTTTTGTGAAATTTTAAATCCAACTATACTTATGATGATGAATATAGATTCGGCTGTAAGAAGAGCGATTAGACCGATACCGATAATCTTAATAGCATTAGTCCATCTGGCAAGGGTTGATACAACGTCTTTAGGATATCTTGTCAGCGATACTATTGAGGAATTTTTTAACTTTTCAGCAATAGCTGGAAGATCTTTGATCCGGGTAGTTGATATTTCCAGTGACGCAGGCAGGATGTCTTCTGTTACAAGCTCCAGCAGAACAGGATCATTTTTGTTTTGCTCTCTATATTTTTGCAAAGCGTCATTTTTAGATAGGAATTTGATTTGAGCGATTTTACCTGTTTGCTTGAGTGAATTTTGAAGCGCGTTGATATCGGATTGTTTGGCATCATCTTTAAAAAAAGCTACTACCTCTAAACGCGATTCCAGGAAGCTGACAATAATTGATGATCCAAGGATTAAAAGCGCGAAAATGGAAATGGCAAAAAATGTAATTGTAGTAATGAAAATCGCGGCTAAGGATTGGTATGGACTTCTCCTGATATGTTTCCAGCTGGTTTTTACAGATTTCATATTTCCCCTTTTCTTTTCTCGTCACTCGCGATTTTTCCTTTTTTGAGAGTTATGACGCGCTTGCGCAGACTATTAACAATATCACTATTGTGAGTTGCCATGAGAATAGTGGTACCGGTTTTATTTATATCCTGAAGCAATTTAAGTATTTCCCATGATGTTGTCATGTCCAGATTGCCAGTTGGTTCATCGGCAAGGACGATATTGGGATTAAATACCAGTGCTCTTGCTATAGCGACACGCTGTAATTCTCCGCCAGAAAGCTGTATAGGGAATTTGTTTTTGTGTTCTGTGATGTCAACTTGTTCCAGGATTTTTTCTATTCTAAGCTTCGCTTTTTTGCGATCCAAACCTATGACTTCCAAGGGAAATAAAATATTTTCATAAACAGTCCTGTCTTTGAGCAGTTTCAGATCCTGAAAAACAACGCCTATTTTTTGCCGCAAACGGGGGATTTTTTTATTGGGTAATTTGGTTATCTCCCAATCATCGATATGAATTGAGCCGGATGTTGGAAGCGTATCTCTGATAAGCAGGCGGAAAAGAGTTGTTTTACCTGATCCTGATGGTCCAACAAGAAAAATAAACTCTCCTTTATCTACAGAAAAATTTATATCTGAAAGCGCTGCAGTGCCGGTTTTGTATTTTTTTGAGACGTTATTAAGTGTTATCATTTAGTTAAGTACTTCTACTCGACCAACATC
>CAZJRC010000060.1:0-4771 GCA_964548495.1 uncultured Gammaproteobacteria bacterium
GGCTGAAAAAAGGGTTCGAGCATTTTTGACCGGATTCCAAAAATTCAGGCTTGATAATAAGCGCTTCGCGGAGTATTATTTATGCGTCAAGCCATGAAGATTTCGCCCAAAAAGCAGGAGAAGAAGCAGAAAAATTAAAATCCGAAATAAATAAATACAGATAACCTATTGTCATTCCGATAGGCTTTATGATGACACAAAAAAATGGCCAATGAGGTTTTAGAATTACTTAAAAAATCCAATGCCTTGATCACAAGCGGACATTTTGTCTATACATCGGGTAGACACGGCAGTGCTTATATCAACAAAGACGCGCTATACCCTCATACCGAATACGCCTCAAGAATAGGGGAGTTATTCGCCCAAAAAAACAAAGGCTTAAGCATTGATATCGTAGCAGCTCCAGCTCTAGGCGGCATTATCTTATCACAATGGACAGCTTATCATTTATCCCAACTTAAAAATAAAGAAATACTTGGCGTATATACGGAAAAAACACATGATAAAAATCAGGTATTTACTAGAGGTTACGATGCTTTAATAAAAGGCAAAAAGGTGCTTGTGATCGAGGATCTCACGACAACAGGTGGTTCTGTCAAAAAAGTTGCTAAGAGTGTCTATGCAGCAGGCGGGAAAGTAGTAGCTGTAAGCGTCATGGTGAATCGCGATCCAATACTGGTCAATTCTGAATCAATTGGCGCGCCATTCTCTTCGCTTGCCGTTCTTGAAATAAAATCATATATGGATAACGAATGTCCTCTATGTAAAAACAAAATCCCAATTAATACCCTCATCGGTCATGGCAAAAAATACATGGAAAAAAGCAAATAAGCTATAACATCTCTACTTATTTCCGCTGTGAAATGCTTTATGTACATCTTGCAACTGCTTGTGGGTTATATGTGTATAAATCTGTGTCGTGCCAATATTTTTATGCCCAAGCATTTCCTGCACTGATCTTATATCCGCCCCGTTCATCAGTAAATCAGTCGCGAAGCTATGGCGGAGCGTATGCGCTGTTGCCTCAACCGGAATCCTAGCCATCTTAACATATTTTCTTACTATCCTTTCCACACTTCTTCCTGTCAACCTCATCTTTTCTCCATCTTTCTCATCGCTAACTTTACCAGAATAGCGGATAAATAATGGCTTGAAAGCATCCGTTCGCGCGCTAATATACCGCTGTATCCACTCTTTCGCCCTGTCAGAAATAAATACAACACGAGCGCGGCCGCCCTTGCCTATAACGCCAAATTCTCCTCGTTCTAGATTAATTTGTTCATGATTCAGCTTAACTAATTCGGAAAGCCGCAGACCGGTTGAAAATAAAAGCTCTAGAATTGCCCTGTCGCGTATCCCATCTTCTTTGGATGTGTCAGGCATTGTCACTAATTTTTCAACATAATTGCGCTCAAGAAATTTAGGGATACGGCTCTCAGTCCTTGGCAAATCAATTTTCGACGGCTCCAGGGTCTTAATATCATTTTTAATAAGAAAACGCAAAAATGATCGAAGCGCTATTACATAATAATTCTGTGTTACTTTCTTCAACGATCTTGCTTTTTCATTTTTAACACTGGAAAGATAAACTCTATATCTTCTAACTATTACCACATCCAAATCATTAATATTTTTATGAGGCAAAGTAGACGTATACCAATTTGAGAAAATCTCAAGATAATGCCGATAGTCCCGTATAGTCAATTTACTGCAATTTTTCTCTATTTCTAAATATTCCAAAAACTGCTTAATTAAATCCTCTAAATTATTATTCATAAGAACTTTTTCTCATATCTTTCTTGTCGAGTGTATCGAATTATGAAAGACAAAGTCAAGACTTTGTGAAATACGACTCCCCTAAAAATAATCATAGGGGATTATCCTATTTTGATATAAAGCCCAGCCTCAATCTCTAGAGCGTAAACATAATTCCTTCACAAAACCAATAATAATTAATCCCATAGCAAATTAATTGACCAATAATA
The DNA here is from genome assembly GCA_964548495.1 of uncultured Gammaproteobacteria bacterium. Lineage (GTDB taxonomy): Bacteria > Patescibacteriota > Microgenomatia > Levybacterales > UBA12049 > JAHIGH01. The sequence goes on from CAZJRC010000060.1 coordinate 1,986, forward strand.
ATCACGGAAGAAAAAGTAATTAAATAGAGCATCTAAAACAACAGAATAAACATTAATTAAAATAACTTCAATAAATAAATTTTAAAAACAAGCACAATATTAATCCCTCCCCCCAATTTCAACTCTAAACCACGTCGCAAAAGTATTATTGTACGACATAACAATATTCCTCTCTTTCTGCTAATTATTAGTCATTTTTACACCCCCCGCATTGTCTTTAAAAAGATTACTTACTAACACACCCTGCGCATTCTCAGGCGCTTCAGCGCCGTTATACGCAGCATTAATTATCTTAATACGACTTACGCAGTTGTCATTACCGCGCAGGCGGGAATCCAGTACATTCAAATAATCTTTTCCGAACTAATGCGTAAGTCGTATTAAATCAGCGTTAGAGAATAAAAGCCCTATATTCCATTTCTATATTTAATTAATAGATTAAATGCTTTATTCTTGTTTGATAAGTTTTTAAATTAAATGAGTTTTTATATGGCTCAATAATTTCAAGCCCCTTTCAGAGCCTTACAATGACAAGCATATTTAGATTGACATATCAATCCAAATGACACATTTTAGCCTCAAATTATTATACACATTCGTATTTTTTTCATCTAAACAGAAATCATTCCATCCTTAGATTACTGCTGTTGTCATTCCGAGCGAACCCCGCTTGAGCGGGGGTAGTCGAGGAATCTCATACCACTAAAGCTACGCCATTGTGCAAACACTCGTTCCCCAACTAATTAAGACAACACATTCACTAAAAGCAATGAAGAAGCAAGCCGTGAAAAAGAAATCAAAAAATTTCGTGAAAAGTCAATTAAATAACTGTGAAAAGTTATCCACATTACTATATCATAACATATCAATAATATTATAGGTCTATAAAAGCTGCTGAGACTCCCCTCTTCCCTGCCTTATTTACGCTAATTAAACGTAAAATACCAAAAGAACTATAATTACAATAAATCCAACCCAGGTATATTCCCATAAAATACCTTTAAAAAATCGTTTTTCAAGCCAAATATGCAAAAGGCCTGCGACAATATAAAAAAATCCTGTAAGAAACAACGCGATAATCGGCGGTTTAGTTGGCCAAAACCACAATACAGCAGCTAACTCTAAAATACATAAGGTTAAAATCGAATCCCATATCGCCAAAGAAGTAATATTTTTTTGCAAGCTATATGTCCATAACGAATGGTACAAAAGAATAAAAGTGTAAACAAACATCAGGAAAAGTACAATAAAGATAGACATATGTAATGTGAAAACAACATTTGTAAAAAGAAAAAAAGAAACTAATGTTACAACAAAAGATACAATTCTTGCCCCTGACAAAAGAGCGATTGTCCGTATTGAAGAAACAACAAATATATTTTGAGTTAAATATAATGAATATAAACCGAATGCGTATACTACCGCAAGCAATATCTTTAAAATAAAATTAGGAGTAAGAAACGAAAACAAACCAAACGAAAGACTATAAAAAAATGGAAGAATAAATATTTCATATACTTGCTTTTCTTTTATGTCCTTATTGAGCGCCCAAAAAAGAAATAGGTCTGACAAAATCGCCAAAAATAAAGAAATAAAAATCTCAAATTTACCAAATTGAAACTCTGTAAATAATAATCCTGCTGTCAAAATAACAACAGCCGCTACAAACTTCTGTCTCTTTTCTATAGAAAATCCAAAAGCCGCAATCGTCCTTTTTGTTTTCTCTAAATATCTACCAACTCTTAAACTTGTCCCCTTTTCGAGATTTGCGTTCATAAATTAGTATAAATATTTGCCACGTCGCCAAGCTCTTCAAGCCTCTCAACAAATACCCTAGCGCGCTGTACATCATTTTTTTCTAGTATGGAAAATGGATTAATTGCTTTATAAATAAGCTCGCAACTCAAAATATTAATACCCTTTTCGGTCAGAAATGAGCGTATTTTTGCTAAATCGTCCGGCCTCGTATAGATCAGCGTTTCTGTTCCTTGATTTATAATATCTAGTGCTCCAGAATCCGCTGCGATCAAAAAAACATCCTCAAGCGATTTACCAGTATATTCAATTGACAACATGCCTCTTCGTTCGAATTGATACATGACAGCGCCCTGCAAGCCTAGACTTCCACCGTATTTATCAAAGATATTTTTAACTTCCGAGAAAGTTCGCTGTTTATTATCTGTAAATGCCTCAACAATAATGCTAAACCCCCCTGGGCCAAATCCTTCATATATAGCCTCCTCAAGTCTTGCCTCCTGTTTAGCGCTCGCGCGAAAAATCGCGCGCTCAATATTTTCCTTGGGCATATTTGCTGACCGAGCAGCCTCAACTGCAAGTCTAAGCTTAAAATTCCCCTCCAAATCAGTCGCTCCCCCGCCTTGCTTGACAGCAATCGTAATAGCGTTAGATAGTTTTGTAAAAATCTGCCCACGCTTTATATCTTTTGCCCCTTTTTGTCGCTTAATAGTAGCCCATTTAGAATGACCACTCATAGTAATTTCAACTAATTATAACTTCGCAGCTTGACATTTGCAATAAATACATGTAAAATTTCTGCAATCTAATACATGCCTGATCTAAAATCTCAAGCCATTCAAACTGCCTTGGTCGGAGATTGGAAAAACGCAATAGCGTTTAATAAATTAATTCTACAGCAGGACCCGGACAGTATTGACACACTCAACCGCTTAGCATTTGCGCTCTCAAGTCAAGGATATATTAAAGAAGCAAAAAGTAACTATCAAAAAGTTCTATCTCTTGACATGAAAAATCCCATTGCTCTAAGA
>CAZJRC010000060.1:4913-6121 GCA_964548495.1 uncultured Gammaproteobacteria bacterium
TCTCATCTGCGCTCAGGTGAAAGAATTACGCTATGCATTAAAAGAATGAAAATATTCGCGCTCGACCAGGACAATAAATATATCGGCATGTTGCCTGATGACCTCTGTAAAAGACTTATTAAATTCATTCACGGTGGCAACAAATATGAAGCCTATACGCGCACAACCGCCAATAATAAGATAAGCATATTTATCCGTGAACTAAAAAGGGTTAAGCGTTATAAAAACAACCCCTCATTTATTTCTACTGAAAAAGTTAAATTATCAATAGCTAATAATTTAACTGCGGCAAAATAAATTGTATCAAAAACTCTTTGTCTCTTTTATCTTTGCCAATTATTATAATTATTTGAGCTATAGACCTTCTATCCATTTCTTCAAGTCTAAATGACAAAAGAGATTTCAACTTATGCAGGGTGTAAGAATCAGATCCATATTGAATTCTTGAAATCGGCTCTAAGCTAGCCCCTGTTTCAACCGATACTACATTTCCTCCAAGATTTGAAATTACTCGCTCTAATCTACTACCCAATCCGGATTGCCCTGTCGCGTTAATTATTTTTATAGTTAAATTCTCGTCTACAATGGCATTATCTGTGAATAAAAGAGCTGCGGTTTTGTCATAAACATCTGCCTCAGATGACACTGGCATACTAGCTGCTGCCACAGTACTACTGGAAATTTTATTCGCATAAAACCATAACTGCAAAGTATCATAAAAGGAAATACTGTGATAATTTTTTTCCCAATTAAAAAGTAAAGATTTTAAAATAGATGGAACTGAACTAGTCATGTCTATTGGATAAACTACCTTGATATATCCATCAGGAATTACGCCGGTAATTCTATTAAGCTTTGAAAAAGGCAAATACGAATTGTTAGCAAAGGTCAATATTGACATGGATGATGTCTGCGGTTCTACAGAAATAAATCCATAAGCTTTATCCCCTTCTCCCAATGCCAATGTAAAATGATGCTGCCCATCAAATTTACTTGTCGTAACCACTGAAATTACTCTGATGATTACTGAAACCAAAATAAGAATAAAAACAAGTACCCCATAAACAATAAGCGCCTTCTTGCTTATGCTCTTTTTAGTATCAATCTCCTTTCTCATTGCTATTATGCTTTAGGATATAATAATCAAGAATTGCCAAATCGCGCTCATGTATAAATTTACCAGCGTATGTAGCAGGCTTGTCTGTATT
>CAZJRC010000061.1:0-4987 GCA_964548495.1 uncultured Gammaproteobacteria bacterium
ATTTTTAACAGAGTGATCCGGCATTTCGGGTTGGCCGCGGCGATAATGTGCTTTGGGGTATTTTTTACGGTGGTTTATGTTTATTATTCTACAGATACGATTGAATTGCTGCCTCAGGCCTTGCGGTATAACGTAGAAATGGATATGAGCCTGGCTTTATTTTTGGGGGTTGGATTTGTGGTGGCTGTTGACATGTTCGCCAAGAGAGCTAAGCTGTTTGCAGTCCTGGGAAATATTATTGGCGCGGCAATATTGGCTGGATTGATTTTTTATATCCAACCGTTTTTGCAGACGGCAAATAAGGTATCAGGGTATTTTGTTGACTTAAAAAAGACGGGGGAGTATGAAGTCGCAGACTGGCTTGATAAACACGCGGATAAAAAGAAAGGCGAGCGGGTATTTACGCCTGGAAATTATGGATTTTATCTGAATTGGTTCAGCAATGTAGGGCAGCATAGGGGGGCTTTGTTTCAAGCGTCAATACATCAGTGGCCGGATCATATGCATTATCAAATGGCGACGGGGAAAAATAAGGACATAGCTTATGCCTGGCTGGTGATAGGGAATATAAGATATTTAGTAATATCCAGCCGCGAACTGTATCATGAAATGAAAAATCTTGAACGGTTTGATGATTTTAAAAAAGTTTATGAGCAAAATGGCGATGCTGTATATGAAGTGCCGCTTAAGAATACGTCGGCAGCAAAGGCGGTGAATTTGACGAAACTCAGGAGTCTGCAGACTCCGAAAAAAGGCGATGATAAGCAAGCGCTTCTTGCTTACGCGGATTGGGCTGAAAATTCGTCGTCTGCAGAGCAGACTTCGCTGACTGTGATAGATAATGATAATTATAAAATTACAGGGGAAGTCGGGGAGGGAGAGGGAATTTTGGCGCAAATGACGTATCAAGCGGGTTGGAGAGCGCGGGATAATTTGACAGGACGGGGGATTTCGATAAGAGAGGATCCGATGGGATTTATGGTGTTATATCCGAGAGCGGGGAAGGCGGATATAACACTGACGCATGGGAAAATTTGGCAGGAATGGCTGGGATATCTGGTGACTCTGGGAACGATTATTTTTGTCGCGTGGTATGGGATTGTGGGGCGAAAAAAAGGAGCTTTAAAATGATCCTGTTGTTTCGGAGTGAGATGGTTTTACTTCGGCTTTTTCAAAAATGATTAAACTATTATAAATATGGATACTCTTAAGAGTATGTGTAATATCGTTTATTTTTAGATTTTTGTCCTGAGAGTGCCATGCTTGCATTTGATCTATTAAATCTTTGGCATATTCTATAAAGGTGCCACCTTTTTTATATCCGCCTCCAAATTCTTTCCAGTAGCTGGTATGTAAATCCTTGGTGACAAAAAGACCTCTTTTTTTAATCGCGGGGTATATTTCCTGAAAAGTGATAATTTGTTGCTTCATGAAATGTCCGCCATCGTCAATAACGATATCCAGCGCTCCTGTTTCTCCAATTAGCTTTTTCAGAAAATGTCTATTGGCTTGATCTCCGATATAGATTTCAATTTGATCTTCTGTCAAATCCCTGCAACGGGAATCGATGTCAACGCCAATGACTCTGGCTTTCTTGCCAAAATAATGTTTCCACATCTGCAATGACCCTCCATCTGCTACGCCAAATTCAAGTATGGTCATAGCTTTCCCGCGGTATTTTGAAAAATATTGATGATATATATCAAGGTAGTCAACCCATTTAATGATACGGCGAGCTTTGTTATTACGAAAATACTCCTTCAGAGGATTTGATATAGATGACTGTTTCATTTCATCATTGTAGCAGAATTTGTTTTTTGTATAATATTTGAGCAGTATGCTAAAAGATAAAAATAATTATACCCTTGTCAGTATTGTCACTGTCGCGTATAAAGACGATAAGTATCTTCCTGGACTGCTGGAGAGTATCGAGCGGCTTGAGTGTCCGAATTTCGGGCTTGAAGTAATTATTGTTGAGATACTTTCAGCAAAAAAAAAGAAAAGCATAAAAAAAATTTTTGTAAAACAGATTCTGATTCAGCGTAAGATGGGATATGCTGAGGCAGTAAATATCGGTATTGCAAATGCCAGGGGGGAGTATGTTTTCTTGCCTAATCCAGACACAATTGTCGAGAAAACAGCTTTGACAAGAATGTTAAATTATTTGATGTCGCATAATGACGTCGGTATCACTGTCCCAAAAGTTTTTTTAATGGATGACCCTGCTAAAATTTCGTATTCTGATTTGCCATGTAAGTATTTTAATGCGATAACTGGTGAGCTCACGTCTGTTACGGCAAATGAATTGGCTGATGTAAATTCAGCGCAGGAATTTTATTGGGTTTGCGGCAATGGCATAATGCTTAAAAAAATATTATGGGAGCAAGCGGGAAAATATGATGAGAGCTTCTTTTTATATTGGGAAGATGCTGACTTCAGCATGAAAGTTAGACGCTTAGGATATAAAAGCGTTTTGATACATCAAGCAAAATTGCTTCATAAAGGCTCGGGAAGTATTGGAGCTACGACGGATCAAGCTTATTATGTTGTCCGTAATGGGCGGTATTTTATCAACAAGTACAGTTCATTTTCAGGACGCTGCATTCTTCATGTTACTAGCTTCTTGCTGATTATTTCGAAATCATTGCAAGTATTTTTTGGAACTGGCGACAAAATGAATACTAAAGCATTTATAGAGGGGATTGTGGATTTTTATAGAGGGAAACGCGGGGCGCGTTAATTCGCGATTTATGAATTTTGGGCTTTTATTATTTCTATCAACTGTTGAACCCTCAAGCCTTCTTTCATGGATGGGGCCATTTGTTGATTGTGAACACAGGCAGAGATAAATCTTTTGGCTATTTTTTTCACCAAACCCACTCTTACTTTTGTGTCATTTTCTATAACAGGATTTATATGATTGTTCTTGAAAATTTTTTTTACTGAGCTGGATTCCCGCTTTCCTTCGACTTTGCTCAGGACAGGTCGCGGGAATGACGGAGAAGAGAGCGGGTCTGTATAAATTGTGAGTTCAAAATTTCTCACAAAACTATCTCTATTTTCGAGTATAATTGTGGCTTTTTCGCATCTAAATATTAGCTGATGGCGGTTAAGTCCAATTGTGTCGCAAGAAATGTGAGCCGCGCCAGTAATTCCATTTTTGAAACGCAATAAAAGATCAACGCCTGTCTCCGCGCCATTTAAACTTTTCTCAGAATATGAAAAAGAGCTTTTGATATGTTCAATTTCACCGGTAAAATATTCTATGTAATAGAGAGAGTGAGAGAAATAAAAAGAGAGAGCTCCGCCTCCTTCTTGAGTATCTGTTTTCCATGAGGCAATATTATTTTTGATATCATAGCTTAAAAAATTCCAATTGACTGATATATGCGCCAGTTTTCCAAATTTTTTTTCATCTAACATTTTTTTTACCTTTATCCATTCATCAATCTCCGGGAATATAAAATCAACAGCATGGGTAATATTATGCTTAACGACTGAATTATAAAGAATCTTTGCGTGTTCGTATGTGTCGGCAAGGGGTTTCTCGGCGAATACATGAATACCTTTTTGTATAGCGGTTTTTGCTATATTGTATTGGGCATTTGGAGTAACCGCTATGGCTAGGGCGTCTAAATTTTCTTTTTCAAGCATCGCTCGCCAGTCGGAGTAAGTATTTTTTAATCCCAGACTATAGCAATACTTAGATAAACGCTCCTGATTGTTCGCGCAGACGGCAACTATGGAGCAGTTTTTTATTGAATAAAAAGCGGGAAGAAGACCGTATAAACCAAAACCGGAACCTATGATACCAATTTTCAACATTATACTTCTGAATTTTTAACTATTTTAAAATCGGAGAGCGGTATTATGAAATCGGATTTGAGACCGCGCGATTTTAATCTCTTCATAATCGGTTCTGCTAAATGCCATGCAAGTAAAACTACATAATCGGGTTGTTCATTAAAAAGTCTTTGGTTGTTGACGATGGGAATGTGTTTGCCGGCTAAATACTTTCCAAGCTTCAAAGATGTTGGCTGTTCGGTGATATAAGGCATTAATTCAGTATCAACACCAAAATAATTAAGTAATGTAGCGGCTCTGGCGGGACAAGCATCTCCAACTACTAATTTATTGTTTTTTTTTGCCTTAATCAGAAATTCCATGAAATCAAGTCGGGCTTTTTTGGCTCTACTGCCAAATTTTTGAAAAGTTTCTAATTTTGATAATCCGAATTCTTCTTCCAGTTTCAGTAATGATTTTACAGACGATTTTACAGGTCTTTTCCTGCCTTTCATGGCGTGAGTCCTGATATTTCCTCCATATCTTGCGCCGCGCTCTACGTCGACAACTGTGAAGTCATAGGGTTTAAAAAGAAAAATATGAGACTTCAGCGTGTAGGTGCGTAAATGTTCATGGTAAATAGAGTCAAACTGTCCGTCTTTGATAATGTCGAGAAGATAATGTGTTTCATTTATAAATACTCCGTTGTCCCTAAGTAAAGTATGCGCGCCAATTATAAACTCTCCAAGCGTTTGCATATGGGCAAAAGTATTGGTAGTGACAATTAGAGAAGCATGACCGTAGTTTTTTTTAATTTTTTCAGCGAGTTTAATGTCAAAAAAAGCCTGGATTGTATTTATGCCGGAAGCTTTCGCGATTTTAGCAATATTGGTCGGTTCAACTCCCAACACCTTGATACCTTGATCTTTGAAGCCTTTGAGTAATGTCCCATCATTTGAGCCGATATCTATAACTAAGTCACTGGAGGTTAATTTATATTGTTTGATTAAAGAAAGAGCCATGTTTTTTTGATAGTCCACAAGTTCTTTGGTGATGCCCGGTCTGTAAGGATAATCGGGATGATAAACATCTTTCCCGTCAACGACGTAGTCAAGCTGAACAAGAGTGCAATTCTCGCACCACATCATGCGCAGAGGATAGGTTGTTTCAGGCAGGTTTATAGTTTTTTGGGTAAGTAAAGTGT
>CAZJRC010000061.1:4997-6120 GCA_964548495.1 uncultured Gammaproteobacteria bacterium
GCTGATGGCCTAAGTCGAGTACCAGACGCAATTTTTTGGAATCGCAGACTTGGCAGCTTGTGATATGGCCGGTTTTTATGAGGTGATTAGCGGGATAGATCGACTTCATTTTAGAATTATAGCATAGTTTTTTCAGGCGAAATTGTATTTCTTTACGTACTTCAAGTAATCTTTAATTCCTTTTTCCAGATCCATTTTGGGAGACCAGTTTAACAACATCCTTGCTTTTGAGTTCTCCATTGTTCCCCGCGCCGGTCGATCGAACAGGCTTTTCGTTTCGTATTTTAATTTAAAATACGGATGCAAATATTTTATAAAAGATGATAGTTTTTGCGCTTTACCACCGCTGATATGAAAAATTTCTTTTACAGGCGCATGAGAGATGATCTTTAAAACGCCTTCGACTAAATCTTTAATATAAATAAAATCCAGCCAGATACTATCGTTAATCCAAAATTTTTCACCCTTAATCGCCTTGTTTATAACAACATTTGTTGAGCGATTATGGAGATCTCCAAATCCATACACATTGGTCGTACGAAGAATAATCCAGTTGTCTAAATTTGATTTTATCAAAAATTCTCCTGAAGCTTTTGAAATTCCATAGACAGTTGTAGGATGAAGCGGAGCGGTTTCAGTAATTGTATAATCGAAATTGCCATATGCAGAAATGGACGATAGAAAAATAAATTTTTTAATTTGATATTCTTTCACTAGGGAAACTATTTGATAAGTGAGCGTTATATCTTCAGTGAGTTGTTTTAAGGAATAAGGGGAATCAAAAGAATATTCGAGAGGAAATGCTGCTAAATGGATAACGATCTGAGGTTTTTCTTTTTTTAAAATTTTTTCACCTATCTCCTCAAACTTCTCTTTATAGATAATCGCTTTATTCAATAATTTTTTATTTCTAAATTCATGTATTGCCTGGTTATTAAGCGCATTCTGTGCGTACTGTATTAAGGGATCAATAATAATTACTTTGTGTCCCAGGTCTGTTAAATATTTAGTGAGCCATGAACCGATAAACCCCGCGCCTCCGATCAGCAAGTATTTCATAATAGTGATGATTTCTTGAGTCTATTCAGTATTTACCAGTGTAGCCTCGACTCGCATTCGCGAG
>CAZJRC010000062.1:0-6110 GCA_964548495.1 uncultured Gammaproteobacteria bacterium
AAAGTGGGCTTATGTAATAGATGGTTTCACCAGTTTTTTTATTTACTTTCTTAAGTCCCAACCAAATAATGCCTGCCACAGCTGTGAAAAAAATAAGCATTATCAATGGAAATATGCTTGCTTGGAAATCCGCCTGAAACGCTCCCGGTTTCAAGGCTGTTCTGGTCGGAATAATAATCTCCCTTATCAGCGCGTAAGTCATTTGCGGGACAAGCCACATTCGCTCTAAAAAACTTAAATCTCCAAACGGATTCGTAAGTGTATGAAATAATACGTTTGCTGACGCGTTCATCCTTAATACTAAATATATCCCTGTTGTAAGAATAAGCGGTAAGCTGTAGATTCTAAACTCTTTTTTAATTAATATATATACGCCCGCCAATACGACAAATAAAATCCCTGCTTCTTTTGACATCAGCGACAAAAATAACAAGACGCAAACCAATATTATTGCCAAAAATGAAGATCTTCTTGTCTTTGCCAAAATATTTAGCGCGAATAAACCAAAAAACAAACACAATGTATCAGCCAATGCGGCTATATATCCAGCCAATTCAGTATTGGCGGGATGAACTAAAAAAACAGTCGCCAGTATCAATGAAAGCCGCCTGGAAAAATATGTGGTAAAAAATAGAAACAATAAATATACAGCGCTTATATAAATCAAAAATTGCAGAATATGAAAATAAAACGGATTCCCATGGGTATAATAATATAATAATGTATAAATTGAAAAAGTAAGCGGCCGGTAAAAAAATCCTAGCAGGTTTGAGTTTTGAATTTCATTTGTTGCTATAGCCTCGTGAAATATGCTTAGTGCCGAAGTCAGCTTATGAAAATGCGCGAACTTTACCAACTGGGGCACATCATCGCCAACGAAGCCTACGGAAAAAACAGGAAAATAGAGAGTTATTCCCAACACCGTAATGAAAATCGGAATAAAAAACCTGCGCATTTCACAATTATACTCCTATTGATTTTCTTATACACAATAAGTATCATAATATCATGAAGCTTCTCAGTCTTACTGTTGGCAATCAAACCATTAATCCCCCGCCTAGCCTTCCCAAGCCTGGTACGGAATCAACCATCATCAATGGCGCTCTAACCATTTTCATTACTGCCGGCATCGTGCTTACTGTTATATTTTTTGTCTGGGGAGGAATTATGTGGATTACCTCCGGCGGCGATAAGCAAAAAATTGCCTCAGCCAGAGCCAGGCTTACCTGGTCAATTGTCGGATTAGCCGTAATTCTCATCTCTTATTTCATTGTCGCTGTTTTTGGACATTTCTTTGGCGTCCAGCTATTAAATGTCAGTTTCTGACGCGAATTCTTGCACTCAATTTTTTTGCCACTTGACAAATGCTAGAAAAGTATTCTAACATAAATTTAGACATGACAAATAAAATAAAAAATCTAATAGCGCTATCAACAGGAACACTGGCTCCTTTAATCTTAGCCCTGCCAGCTTACGCAACCATAGACACTTGCCCTATAGGATTTACTCAGCTCTGTACGCTTACTGCAAAGAATTTTGGAAAGTTAGTCAGCAATATACTTACTGTCTTAATCATTATCGCAATTGTTATAGCGCTTATATTTCTCGTTTGGGGTGGCATCAAGTGGATCACCTCAGGCGGCGACAAAGCCAAAGTCGAATCAGCGAGGAACACAATTATTGGCGGAATTGTTGGTCTAGTTCTCGTCTTTTTAGGCTATTTCATCGTCACCTTGGTAGCAGGCATTTTCGGTATCTCCATTACCAACCTATCGCTTCCTTCGCTTCTGAAATAATATACACTCCTGATTTTGCCAGGCATATAATATCGACATTTAGTTCTTGCTTTTGTTTTTTAAACTTGCTAATCTAAATATTATATGTTTTCCACTTGGGATAGTTGTCTTGAAAATAGCATTCCCACCCTTCGCTGCATCCCTATAGTCTTCAAGAATGTAATCTCTGGCGCGCTTTTGTTCGTCGGTATTGTTGCTCTTCTCTTCATTATCTACGCTGGCATCAACTTCGTCACCTCGGGAGGAGATCCAAAAAAAATAGAGTCTGCCCGCAAAATCATGACCTTCGCGATCATAGGTATGGTAATCGTGCTCCTTTCCTTCGCGATTCTCATCTTCATTGGCTACATCACCGGCTCATCCGCCTGCATTACCGGCTTCACTGACATGAACAAGTTTGTTACGGGGTGTTAATAGATTTTTCCTTTTAAACTATCTTTTGCAACAGATAGATAACAACATATTGAATAGGATAAATCGCATAAAAAAGATATTTTACCCTCAATCCTGGTTTTCCGTTATGCCTAAAAATTAACAAAAGCGCGAAAAGCGAAATCAATTGCATAATGTACTGATATAAAAATCCATAAAATACCATATCCTCCGCGAATGGCAATATCAAGAATGGTATTATGTTAATAATTACCTGAGCTATGATCATATACAGCTTTTTATCATAAAAAATATAAAAAAACACTATTGACATCACGCCAACTGCGCCATATTCAGACTTAATTATTTGAGCTGTAGCAGCGAAAAACATGACAAGAACTAGTCTTAAAAAGAAATTTTTTGTGTTTTGTACTATAAATATTGCCAAAAGCCCAATGATCAGTGTAAATATTACATTTAATTGAACATATGAAAAATTTCTGTTTAAATATACGAGATAATAAAACGGTTGAGATATTAAGGCAAATAAAAATAAACGGATTAGGTATTTGCTTTTATTGCCTGTATGACGAGCGCCATTCGCTATAAGCCATGCGAAAATCGGAAATGCTATTCGCCCGATAATACGAAATGCCAATATATGTGGGAAAAAAAATAATCCCGCGTGATCAATAACCATCGCCATGATTGCGATAAACTTTAAATGGAATACGGTCATTTACTTTATTATACATGAGTCAAATTGTAACCTTTTCACAAAACCTCTAATTTTTTACATTGTTTGAACTGCTTTGATGCTCTTGCAATCAAATTTTTCACGTTATACACTGTTTGTACTTTTACTTTATGGAACAACATCCTATTCCTCAAGACGTAACCGGATTTCAGTTCAAGCTGATCGGCACTATGACTGTCAAACAGTTTGGCTACGTCGCGGTCGGAGCAATTTTGGCAGTCGTTTCCTGGTATACGCCAGTTCAGGGATTCCTTTGGCAAATAGTAACCAAAGGCCTCTTTGTGCCTGTTTTTGGATTATCCGGCGTTATTATCGCCTTTGTTCCAATAGAAGGAAGGCCGGTTGATGTGATGACAGCCAATTTCTTTCGTGCCTTATTTTCTCCCAATCAATATATCTATATCAGAAAAGGAAGAAGACTTAGCTTCACGCAAATAGCCTACCAAAAAGCGCCTGTCTCTGTTGTTAAAACAGAACAAAAATCAACCAATGATATAATTATAGAAAGCAAAAAAAAACGTCAACTGCGGGCATTATTGGCAAGTAGTTACAAAAACCCCAAAAGTAGTCTCGACCAAAAAGAGCTTGTCTTCCTGCAATCAATCACCTCCCTGCCAATACAAGCGCCGACAATAGCTCCTTCCCCCGCGCCCGCCAACGCCAAGCCCTTTCCTGCACATCTTCCAGTCCGTCAATCTCCTGCGCTAAGCCTGCCCAATAGGCTGGCAGACAAAAATCCTGCTTTTAAATACCAGCAACTTCCTCAAAAACAAAATCCGCCATATGTCTCAACGACTATGCCTTTGCCTGTTAACGCACTGACTCCGCCTGCGATTATGCCTGCTCCTGTTCAAAATATATCTCCCGCGCGCAACATCCCTCAAAGCATGACCAAAAATGCTGGATTCTATCATTTGCCTGATGTGCCAAATGTCATAATCGGCATTGTCAGAGATTCTAGAGGCAATATGCTGCCCAATATTCTTGTGGATATAAAAGATAAAGACGGAAACCCAATCCGCGCTTTCAAAACAAATCCACTGGGGCAGTTCGCCTCAGCAACCCCTATGCCCAACGGAAGCTATACGATTGAGCTGGAAGATTTAAAAAAACAGCATGCTTTTAACTCTGTTCAGATAAATGCTGATGGACAAATCCTGTTGCCAATTGAAATAATTTCCCACGACGCCCGTGAACAATTAAGAAAAGACTTATTCAATTGACACAAATAATTTAATATATGGCTCAAAAAATCCATGGGTCTACGCAAAAATTTACAGAGATCGTTGACTTTATAGACAATATAGTCATTCTGGAAGGCGGTAGCGCCTGTGTTGTTATAGAAATAACAGCCAGTAATTTCGCGCTTTTATCCCAAAGAGAACAGGATACAAGAATTTTCTCATATGCTGCGTTCCTAAACTCGCTCTCGTTCCCGATTCAAATTTTGATCCGCAACAAACGGATGGATATTAGCTCTTATTTGAAAGAGTTAGACGATATAGAAAAAACAACCAAATCGCCCCAGCTGAAAACCCATATTAAACTCTATCGAGCATTTGTCCATGAAATGGTAACTGTAAATATTGTTCTGAATAAATCTTTTTACATTATCATACCCTACTCATCCCTTGAAGCCGGAGTAAAAGGCGCGGCGCAAACACCTCAAAAAAAATCTATTGGCATTGAGGGATTCGCGGAAAAAGCCAAGAAATCGCTTCAGTCCGAGGCTGACTCCGTTTTATCGCAGTTGCAAAAATTTGCCATGTCAGCAAGAATATTGGAAAAAGAGGATTTGATCAAAATCTTCTACGATATATATAATGAAGGAGCTGCCGTACAGGCAGATCAAATTCAAGCAGGCGCTAATGCGGCCATAATTACAGTAGAAAATAACAAATAGTATGATTCTGCCCTTTCTAAATAAATCAAGAGCGCGAACGCAATCAACACAGACTATCGCGCCTGTAACTCAAAAAATTACCCAGCAGGCCGTCTCACAGCATGCGCTGCCCCAAAACACAAGTCCTCGCCAAAATACTGCTAAGCATGCTCCTGTCAAATCAGACACAGGAAAACAAGCAGCAGTCCTTCGCCCTTCTGCCAATCTTCGAACTCTCGAGAAAGGACTCGTGTCTATTATAGACATAATTGCTCCTTCCTCTGTTGAGATTGATTTTCGCTTCATTCGTGTTAGTAGCACGTTTTACACCACGCTTTTCGTCGCCGGCTACCCGCGCTACGTTTCTCCAGGTTGGTTGCAGCCCATCATTGACTATGATCATACGCTTGATCTCGCTATGTTTATCTATCCTGAATCGTCAAAAGACGTACTTATGGATTTGAAAAGAAAAATTGCGGAAATGCAGGCAACTATCCAATCGGATGCAGAGCAGGGCAAAGCTACCGACCCAACAGTTGAAGCTGCCTTAGAAGACGCCCTTTCCTTACAGGAGGAACTTGCCAAAGGCATAGAACGCTTCTTTCAATTCTCGTTCTACTTGACACTGTCTATTGAGGATGAATCTAAAATCCAACAATCAGTCAAGGAACTGCAAACAACCATGGGCTCTCTTTTATTGACAGGCAAAATTGCGACACTGCAGCAGGAGGACGGCTTTAAATCTACGCTTCCTATGGGACAGGATAGATTATATATTGCCAGAAATATGGACACAACCTCGCTTGCCTCCACCTTTCCATTCACCTCAGCGATATTAACCCAAAATAGAGGCGTTATGTATGGCGTAAATCAACAGAACGGATCGTTGATTATTTTCGACAGGTTTACTCTGGAAAATGCTAATGAGGTTATTTTAGGCAAATCAGGTGCTGGTAAATCTTATTTAATAAAGCTTGAAATTATGCGTCAGTTCATGCTTGGAGCAGAAGTTATAGTGATAGATCCCGAGGGAGAATATGGAGCTATTGCCCCTGAGTTAGGCGGAGAGATCGTAGACTTCTCTTCCAATTCTAATATCAAAATTAATCCTTTTGATATGTCAGGCGTCTATGAAGAAGGAGAAAACGAGTTGGGGTTAAAGATTCTTTCCCTGCATGGATTGCTTAACATTATTATGGGCGAGATGAATGCCGAACACGACGCCATTCTCGACCGTGCCATGATCGAAACTTATCGCCAAAAAAGCATCACCACAGATCCGGAAACCCAAAAAAGACAGCCC